>CAZDHQ010000015.1:0-17133 GCA_964505135.1 uncultured Ferruginibacter sp. | reverse complement strand
TCTGCTATGGCCATGGTCTCAAAACCTGGCTTAGCAAAATTCATCATGAATATTTTATTCAAATTAAAACCGCCGCCCATACCTATGAAAAGTTTTGCGGATGATAAAGCTGCGAAGGATTGGTTAAGGCAGTTTATAAAGTAATTTTCACAAAACATAAATTGGTTCAACTTCGCTGCGGACTTGCTTCTTCGTAACTTTATAACATGAAACGTTCCGGTACCTCCGATCTTCCTTTGCATTATGGTTATGTACCACAATGGCTGGCGGAACGCATGGCAAAACTGGGATTGGCCATCACGGAGTCCATCATTACTGAATACGGAACACCCGAAGTATTAAGAAGATTATCTGATCCATTTTGGTTTCAATGCTTTGGCGCCGTGATGGGCATGGACTGGCATTCATCTGGCATCACCACTTCTGTAATGGGCGCTTTAAAAAGAGCCATCAATCCACATTCAAAGGAACTTGGTCTTTATATCTGCGGTGGCAAAGGAAAATCTTCCAAACAAACACCGGATGAATTAATCAGGATTGCGAACAGCACCGGGTTAAATGGTGATGCATTAGTGCATTCAAGCAAGCTAAGTGCAAAGGTAGATAACACTGCAATACAGGATGGCTTTCAACTGTACACTCATAATTTTATTGTTGACAAAAACGGCGAATGGACTGTGGTGCAGCAAGGCATGAGCACCGGTTCCAAAACAGCGAGGCGTTATCACTGGCACTCTGCCAATATTCAATCATTTGTTGATGAGCCACACACGGGCATCTGCGGCATCAACCAAGGTGAAATTTTAAATTTGGTTGCTGCTGATGCTTCCAATACAAGAACGGGCATTGTAAATATCACACAGGATAATCCTGAATGGATGATAAAAGAATTTCAACAGATGATACTGCCATCGCATCATGAAGTAACATCAAAAGATGTGAACCTGAAAAAGCTTGGCAGCATATTATGGCTGGCGCATGAAACAAAGCCGGAAAATTTTGAAGAGCTGTTATTGTTACAAGGTGTTGGACCAAGAACATTGCAATCGCTCACATTGGTGAGTGAAGTCATTCATGGAACGCCCTCAAGATTTCAAGATCCTGCAAGATTTTCGTTTGCCCATGGTGGTAAAGATGATCATCCTTTTCCTGTTCCGATAAAAGTGTATGATGAAACCATCAGCGTTTTACAAACGGCGGTGCATAGAGCAAAACTGGGCGAAACAGATAAAGCAGCAGCAATGAAAAGCCTGTATACAATTGCTGCCAACGCAGAAAAAAACTTTACGGAAACTGATACCAATTTTGATGCACTGATACAAAAAGAAAGAGATGAATCGTGGCAACATGGAGGAAGAACAGTTTTTGGTAAAGCAAAGCCGCCAAAAGAAAAATCAAAAGGTGTGCAGCTAAGGCTTTTTTGATTCTCCCATTTCAAGTTTTATTAAAACCTGTAGCTGCAGAATAACAAAAAGTGCTTTTAGCAAGATATTACCCCTGTATTTTTAATAAGCATTATCTTCCGCATCGTTTCCGGCTACTTTTACAATCTTATTGTAAATACCCAATAATAAAAACGGCGCAGCCCACTGACCCACAAACAAATCTTTGTGATCTTTGCCCCCAATTTTAAACGCTAATGAAACTGCCATTGAAGCAAGTGATGCATATAAAAAAACATCAGCAGGTATTTTAGCTGTTTGATTCTCTATATCTTTTGTAAGTTCACCTTCTTTCCTGCTTGCAGCACTCTACGTAGTTGTTTCAAAATTTTCCATGATAATTTGTTTATGTTTGAAATGATTTAAAAACTATCCATTTCAAAACCATACCATCAACTTGCTGATAAATAAAAAAAGGCAGCCCTTGCTGCCTTTTTAATATTATGTGAAAAAAATTTATTTAGTATCCTGGATTTTGAACAAGTACACCCTGCGTTGCATCAACTTCGCTTTGAGGTATCGGCATCACCAGTTTATTATCATTCCAGTCAAAGCTGCCTGTGCTCAGTCTTAACCTGCGCAGGTCATGAATGCGCTGACCTTCAAACGCCAGTTCAATAAAACGTTCATGCAAAATATCATCCAGTGTAAGCGGATCAGGTACAGTAGTATTGGTACGAACAGGATTTCTTACCTGGGCCATGTCATTAGCAGGTGTATCACCAACGCTGCTGGACAGACGAAAATTACATTCTGCCCTGGTTAAATACATTTCTGCCAAACGAACAATAGGCAGGTTTTGACTAAATGATTTCCATTTGCCTGAGTAAGTATTTCCTGGCCTTGCACCTGTACCGATGTAGTACCACTCTGATTGCCTTAAGTCACCGGCAGGATATTCATCAGCTACAAAATCACTTACCACACGTACATCCGCTCTTCCTACACCTGGCAAACTTGCATGGAATGTAGCCATACCGTTATTGGAAGTACCTGCATTGTTTTGCTCATTTTGCTGTATTTCCCAGATGGACTCAGATGTATTCTTGTTATCGAACACGGCACTTACAGAAGCATTCATTCTATAGTAACCGCTTTCAATTACTTCATTTACTGCCTGCAATGCCGCAGTATAGTTCGCCTGCTGCAAATAAACCCTGCTTAAAAAAGCCAATGCAGTATACCTTGTTACCCTTCCCGTTTTTTGCTCAGGTAAAAGATCGGCTGCCTTTGTGAGATCATTGATCACCTGTGCATATACTTCGGCAACAGTATTGCGTGGCAACTTTTCAAAAGCATCTGTTTCGTTTTTGGTAGGCTTTGTTTTTATTACCACACCCGGATTGCTATTTCCTGCCACAGCTCCCCATGGCAATGCATACAACCTCACCAGTTCAAAATGCATTGCTCCTCTTATAAACAATGCCTCGCCTTCCAGTTGTTTTTTAAGATCTGCGTCTTTTACAATATTCAAAGCATCCAATGCAGTGTTGGCAATATCAATTGCCTGGTATGCTGCCGTCCAGGTAAGATTGGCATCCGTATTATCCCTTGTCATTGTACGGGACGCTATTTGCTTGGGAGATTGAAATGTTCCTCTCCATGTTGATACGTCATCATGTCCCAATAAGTCTGGAATTAATAGCAAATTGGTTCCATACAATGAACCGCCGCCCATTACGGCATATCCACCTACTACAAGCGAGTTTACATCCTGGTCGTTCTCTAATGCTGAGGACGCATCCACCGATTGTTTTGGATCCACATCCAAAGCTTTTTTACAGGAAATGAATCCCGTTGTTAGCGCTATTGCTAGTATTATTTTATTGATTGAATTTTTCATTTAAGCATTCATTTAAAGGTGCTGAATTATAATCCTACGTTTATACCAACAGAAATGGTACGTGCCTGCGGAGGCGTGTAAAAATCATGACCGAGATTTACGTTAGCAATGAACTGCGTATTTACTTCCGGATCATATCCTGTGTATTTGGTAAAAGTGAAAAGATTATTTGCTGACACATATATCCTTGCAGATTCCACTTTTAAGGAGTTCAGCATTCTTCTGGAAAAATTATATCCAAAGTTGATACTCTTAACCCTAAAGTAAGAACCATCCTGCACCCAGCGACTGCTCTTGTTATCACCGTTGCTGGTGTATAACCTTGGCTGTGGTATGTTTGTGATATCGCCTGGCTTTCTCCAGAAATTATATTGATCAATGGTTTGATTATCGAAATAGTTTCCATTATTGCTTTGGAAGATACCAGCGATATTATACAGATCACCGCCCTTTACAAACTGGCACTGCACATCCAGGTCAAATGATTTGTACTTAAAGTGGTTGTTCCATCCTCCATAAAAATCAGGATTAGGATTGCCCAATACTGTATCAATAGCCGCACCGTAATCGTTGGTGGTACTTTTTCCATCAGCAGCCAGGTACAAGGCATCGCCATTCGCAGGATCAACGCCCATGTATTTTCTACCATAGAATTGACCAAAAGGCGCACCCACTGCAAGACGTCCCAATGTTCTGCCACTTGGTGAAACTGGTGCTACCAGTCTTGTTACTTTATTTCTGTAAGTAGAAACATTCACAGATGTTGTCCATCCAAAAGCTCCCTGCAAAATGGTTCCATTTACTACTACTTCAATTCCCTTGTTATCCATATCACCTACATTCTTTGTAATGAAAGTATAACCATTAGTAGCAGGTGTAGGAACATTCAACAGAAGGTCCTTTGTTTTTTTAGTAAAGAAATCTATTTCACCGGAGATGCGGTTTTTAAAGAACCCGAAATCAACACCTGCATCAAATTGATTGGTGGTTTCCCATTTCAAATTCTTATCACCAATTTGTGAAGTTACCAAGCCGCTCACGCTTGCATAAGCTGCAGCCTGGTATAAACTACGGGCACCAAAGTTGCCAATCTCAGCATTTCCTGTAAGACCATAGCTGGTTCTCAATTTTAAAAAACTGATCACATCGCTGTTCTTTAAAAAAGATTCTTCACTTATGATCCAGCCTGCTGATACAGAAGGGAATGCTCCATAACGCTGATCTGCACCAAAGCGGCTTGATCCATCAATCCTGAAGCTTGCGCCAACTAAATAACGGTCTTTAAACTTGTAGTTAGCACGTGCAAAATAAGAAAGAAAACGAAAGCCAGTTTCGGTAGATGATCCGGCAGATATGATAGCAGCACTTGCGATTTTTGTAAAACGGTCATTAGGAAAAGCGAGACCAGTAACACTCGATCCCGATGTTTGCCCTTTTTGGTATTCAATACCGGCCAATGCTTCCAGTGAATGATTGTCACCAAAACTGTTATTGTAATTTAGTGTATTGGTGCTTGTTAGTACGCTGGCTGTTACCTGGTTGCTGTAACTGTAACCATTTGGTGCACCATCCAATGTACGTCTTCCCAGGAATTGATTTTCCTGTAAGTTATTCCAGTCAATACCTATCTGGGAACGGAAGCGCAGGTGCCTGTTAAATGTTATTTCACCATAAGCATTGCTGATAGAGCGATAGGTTTTATTCAGGGTTTGATTATTACCTTCTCTTTCTATCAGGTTATTATAATAGATGGTGGAATCATTATACAAACCGTCAGCCCTTCTTAATGCTTGTATAGGTGGAATAGCATTTAGCTGCAACGGATTACTGAAAGCATTATCGCTTGGAACGCTATAGTTATCTGTTTTATTCAAAGAGATGTTTGTACCAATCTTAAATATGCTGTTGATAGTATGATCAATATTGAGCCTGAAATTACCACGGGTTAATCGGTTGGCCAGTATGATACCTTTTTGATCATTGTAGCTTGCACTTACTAAAAACTTTGTTTTTGCATCACCGCCAGCTACTGATAAATTATATTGTCTTACATAACCTTGCTGAAACGCCTGGTTAGCCCAGTTTACATCATTCTTACTGTTCCAATCGTCTGTTCCTGTTTCGTAAGAAAATTCATCAGCTGCTACCAATGGATATTCAGATGACGGATCTAAATAATCATCCCGATAATGCTTGGCAGCAGTATCAAATAATTCACGGTATTGAGCAGCATTTAAAAACTTTGCTTTTCTTGTTGCCTCACTCCAGCCATACAGGATACCTGCATTAACTTTTGTTTTACCCTGCTTACCACTTTTAGTAGTAATCAATAAAACACCATTGGATGCTCTTGATCCATAAATAGCAGATGACGCTGCATCTTTTAATACCTCGATTGATTCGATGTCGTCAGGATTAATAGTAGCAAGTGGATTGTCCGGCTCAGTATTGGTGCCCAATGCCTGGCTTACTACAGGCACACCATCTACTACTACAAATGGTTGTTGATTGGCAGAAATAGATGAAATACCACGAACACGGATATTTAACCCCTGACCTAATTTACCGCTTCCACTGTTAATGAATACACCTGCAGATCGTCCCTGCAATGCCTGCTCAAATGAGGGCAATGGTAAATTGGCAAAGTCTTTTGATCCCACTTTGGAGATAGAGGAGATTACGTCCTTTTTAATTTTAGTACCGTAACCTACTACTACCACTTCTTCTAATTTAGTGGAGCCACTTGCTTCTAACTGAATGTTTACAAGGCTGCCGGTTACAGTTACTTCCTGTTTGGTGTAACCCAAAGAAGAAACCGCCAACACTGCGTTTGCAGGAACATTTAATTTAAAAGCACCATTAACATCTGTGGAAGTACCGCTGGTAGAACCTTTTACCTGGATAGATACGTTGGGTATCGGTTCTCCTGTTTTTGAATCTGTAACTTTTCCTGTTACGGAGGTTTGCGCAAAAATCAAATTGCTAAAAAGCAATAGACCAAGCACAAGAATTGCCTGAAAGTTTCTCATACATATGTGTTTTGGTAGTGTAACGAAAATGACCGGTGCAAAATATTACGAAATAAATTAAAGAATGCACCTGTTCAATAAGCGGCAATTATCGCCTTTAGGCGAGCAGTTGAAATAACAATAAATGTTTATTCGACAAAATAGGATATAGTAAATATTTGTTGTGTCTACAATGTCAATAGAATATATTAAAAAAATGATGGCACCATTTAAGCATTTGATTTGATGTAATAAGATTCACCTGCTATGGTTTTGAATCTACATGTGTTTCCGCTGATTTCAAACTTTACTTTTTTACCTTTACCCGAAATAATGGTTATCTCTTTCTCCCATGGGTTTTCAATGACGCAGGTATTACCCTTTTCACTAACAATTTTAATGAATGCTACATTTTGATTTTTCATTTCAGCAGATACCAAAAAAGCTCCATAAGTTCTTAGATTAATAAATTTTGCATCAGCTTTTTTAGGCCAGGCAGGAAATACTTTTACCACACCTTCATATCCCTGTAGTAACATTTCATTGATACAGGACGGAATGGCACTAAGCGTCTCCGTTAGCCCCCCTGACTGCGGCACCCATAAATTTGGTAATGCTGTTTTAGGAATTCTCTCTTTTAGTTTTTTTAAAATTACTTCAGGATTGATCCCTACCCTTACAGCGGTGGTAAAATAGGTTTCAAATCCATTACCTAAATTATCCCATGCCGGATCTCCACCTGGATCAGTATCCCAGCGCTCCACCTCTTTTTTTAATAATGCAGTTAAGGAAGGATTTAATTGTTCACCAACTAACCCTGCAGGAAATACCCAGGCATAAGACATTACCCTTCCAAAGCCGGGTTTAGTACGCATTTCATTTCCTGAACTTGTGCCTCTTTCTGTTGCTTTCACTCTTATGGCGCCTCCTGTTTTAGTGAGCGGCAATTCATATAAATGGTTCTGAATGTCTCTCCATTTGGCAGTTTTATCTTCGTCAACATTAAGATAGTTGCTCATATCTATGATTCCTTTGTAAAACATTTTAAGCAATCCAAGCGTAGCTGTATTGTTGGTATCGCCTGCCTGCATATCTGCCCGCCAGTTTTCTGTCCATGGGCCTACTTCCCAAAAATTATCGTTGTAGCTATTGTATTTGCCATCTGCATAGGTTAAATAATCTTCCCAAAAATCTGCAACAGCCCTGATGAACGGATACACTTTTTTCCCATACTGGTAATCGTAAGTATGATAAAAGCGCTGAAACATATTGGCTGTAAGAAATACTGCATTACTCCGCTGGGCACAGAACATTTCTCCTCCTTCCAGGCCCACATCTTTAATCCGGTAATGCGTCATCATCTTTTTTTCCGTTAAAGGATAAAAGGTGGAAGGAAATCCTTTTGGCCCAAGCCCTACAGGATAATAAACACCCCTGCATTTTAAAATTGATTGTGCATTGTTTTTTGCCCTGGGCATGTACGCAAGAATCGGTTCATCATATCCCTCTGTTAATTCAATATGATTGGAAGAATAACAACCCCACCAGGGCGCCTCAAAATTGTAGTTGGTGTGATAGTCGCCCTGCCATGCTGTTAATGCGTCTGCAGTAATGGTATTGCCACACAAGCCCGGCGGAAACTGCTTGTTCCGGCTGCAACAGGCCAATAAATACTGGGAACCATAATAATATTTCTCCAGCATGGTATCACCTATTGAAATACCGGATTTTGACCAAAACTTTTTCCACCAGGCATCGTTGCCTTTTTTGAGTGACGTTATCAATTGAGGTGTTGCATTTTTTATAAGATTGATTGCTGCATTCAAATAATCAGCATTATCATGATTGGTACAAACGCCTGCCAGCAATGTAACTTTTTCAGCAGGTTTCAAGACAAAACTATCCGAAGGAGCACCCAGGGTTTTTAATGCAATACTTACATGAGAAGGCCAGTCTAACCCAGCTTCATCAAAGTGGCGGCTTGCATAAGCAACACCATTTTTTCTTCCTGATTCATTTCTTGAATCAAAACCTTCCTGGCTCCAGGGCCTTGATACCACAGTGATATTACCACCTGTAACATTCAGTTCCGTTATTATCCTGTTTGATTCTGCAGCTACACTAATATTGAGATTAACGGTAATTGTTCCATTTTTAAAAACAGCTTTGATTGTGCCGTTTTGTATTAGTTGTTCGGCATAAAATGATGCACCCGCTAACGCAGGCATATTAATAAAGATACCACCCGGCAAACAAAGCCCACCATCGGGATATCCTCTTTTAGCTTTCCAAAAATCATTCTTTGCAATGTAGATACATAATTTATCCGGCGTACCGCCTAGCACTATTCCTACATCGCCATTGCCTGATATCGCAGCATCAGGAACAAAGGGCGTAGGGATAAGCTTTGGTGCAGCAGTAAAAATTCCTTTATACGCAGGCACCGGTATATTTGAACTTACCTGGCTATATGTTCCTGCCACAAGGATGAGCAGGCTAAGGCTAAGCAGCAGTTTCATAATTTTTATTTGGCTTAATATTACAATAATATCTGCATACGATGTAACACTCCCTTAGAATTTACATCTACATTCATTTCATCATTATCTTTAGCCAAATTACTGCTGCATGAAATATTACATCATTCTTTTCTTCCTGCTAACTATTATAACAACCAATGCCCAGCAGGCCTCGACTATTCAACAGTTAGATAGTGTATTGAACGGTCTTTATCAATCACACCGCTTTAATGGAACTGTACTATATGCGGAGAAAGGAAAAGTATTGTATAAAAAAGCCTTTGGTGTTACAGATATCAGAACAAATCAACCTTTAACCACTACTTCCTCATTCAACCTTGCATCGGTGACCAAACAATTTATCTGCATGGGCATCATGATACTAAAAGAAAAGGGACAGTTGAATTATGATGATGACTGTAAAAAATATATTCCTGAATTACCGTACAACGGAATCAGCATTCGCAATTTAATGACGCATACTTCCGGCATTCCAGAATACTTCGATTTATTTCAATTGTATAAAAAACCACTGGATACACTCACCAACGAAGGCATGATCAAATTATTTGCAGAACAGAAGCCTGCACTTGATTTTGAAACGGGAAGCAAATGGAATTACTGCAATACCAATTATGTGTTGCTGGTAAGTGTGATTGAACGGATCAGCAAAATGCCCATTGACCAGTTTGTAAAAAAATACATCACCACGCCGCTTAAATTAAATGACACCTATGTTTATCATGTATTGATGCCAACTATTCCCACCAACCATGTGTATGGTTTTAAAGATTTGGGTGATACAAAAAAACTGCAAGACTTAACTTCTTTTGATGGTGTGGTAGGTGATGGCAATATCTATTCTTCTGTAGAAGATTTGTACAAATGGGAGCAAAGTCTATACACAGAAAAACTGGTGAAGCAATCAACTTTGAAGGAAGCATTTGAACCGGTTAAATTAAAAGATGGCTCTACTTATCCTTATGGTTTTGGATGGGGAATTGAAAAAGATAAACCAGGTGAATATTCACACACCGGTGGCTGGGTTGGTTTTGCAAATATCATTTACCGTGATACAAAAAATAAGAGAACAATCATTGCACTCAGTAGCGGCAGTAATGGCTGGGGATTGAGAACTGCCAGGAATTTTATACAGGGAAAATCATTGGATATTACGCCCACTGTTTTAATATCTAATGTGATGTTGATTGACGGAACGGGAACGCCTGCACGAAAAGCAGCGTTAAGAATACAGGGAAAAAGAATTATTGAGGCAGGAAACTTAACGGCTTATGAAGGAGAACAAGTGATTGATGGGGAAGGAAAAATTTTATCTCCTGGATTTATTGACAGCCACAGTCATTTAGAAGGTTCTTTAAAAAAATATCCTGAAGCATTGGCTGCACTGAACCAGGGTGTAACAACCATCGTGGCCGGGCAGGACGGCGACAGTGATCCAGTTGACAGCATTAAAGCGCAAATAAAACAAGCTCCGGTGGCAATTAATGTGGCTACCTACACAGGTCATGCAAGCATCAGGGAAAAAATAATGGGCGCTGCTAATTTATCAAGGCCTGCAACTAAGGAAGAGTTGGAAAAAATAAAACAACTACTGAAAGATGATTTGCAAAAAGGATCATTAGGTTTGGCAACAGGACTGGAATATGAGAGTGCGTTTTACAGTAACCGTTATGAAGTGATAGAACTGGCGAAAGTAGCGGCTGAAGAGAAAGGAAGGTACATCAGCCATATAAGAAGTGAAGATATTAGTATGAACGATGCCATTGATGAAATTATCAGTATTGGCAGGGAAGCAAAACTGCCCGTTCAAATTTCTCATATTAAAATTGCATTGAAAGATGACTGGGGTTCTGCACCAAGATTGATCGGGCAATTACAGGAAGCAAGATCAGAGGGTGTGGATATTACTGCTGATTGTTATCCTTATGATTTTTGGAACAGCACCGTAAGAGTATTGTTTCCTAAAAAAGATTTCACCAGCCTGGAAGGAGCAAAATATGCAACAGAACATTTGTTTGATCCAGCAGGTTCAGTAATGGTTCGCTTTGCACCAGACACTACTTACAAAGGCAAAACAGTAGCGGAGATTGCTAAAATAAGGAATGAAACGCCGGCACAAACTTTATTGTACTTAGTGGCTGCCGCTGCTGATTATGAAAAGCAACATCCAGATGCAGGCGGCATTGAAACCATTATGGGCAAATCAATGAGTGATGATGATTTGACAAACCTAATCACATGGTCGCATACCAACATTTGTTCTGACGGAGCCAATGGTGGACATCCACGTGGCTACGGCAGTTTTACCAGGATATTGAACAAATATGTAAAAGAAAAAAAAGCATTGAGCTGGGAAGAAGCCATTCATAAAATGACAGCATTATCGGCAGAACATGTTGGTATAAAAAATCGTGGTATTATTGCGGCCGGTTATTATGCAGATTTGGTATTGATAGATCCAGAAACAGTAAAAGATAATTCTTCTATTCAAAATCCAAAGGCATTAAGTGATGGTATATTGAAAGTGTGGGTAAATGGAGAATTGGTGTATAGTAATAAAAAGTCAACCGGAAAATTTACGGGAGAGTTTGTGGGGAGGTGAGGTCGTGAATGGTGAATCGGCAATCGTGAATGGTCAATCTTTCAATGATTGAGTAACCGAGAATACAAATGAATAACGTTTTAAATGAGATAAACGAACAACATCTTAAACGAATCAACAACACAAACAATGAAACCAAAAGCAATTGTATTAACCAACGGGCTGCTTCATTTAAATGATGCTAAGACAGCGCATGGATTAATACGCGGAACAGAAAGATATGAAATAGCAGCAGTGATTGATAGTGTGCATGCAGGTAAAGATGCAGGCGAAGTGCTGGATGGCAAACATCGTAACATACCTGTATATACCACTGTGCAAGACGCCATCAAAGCAATCGAAAACATACAGTACTGCATAATTGGTGTGGCTACTCCAGGAGGTGTTTTACCTGCGCATTTTATTCCGGTGATGGAATCCTGTATTAAACACAGCATTTCTTTAGTTAATGGACTGCATGAATACCTTAGCAGCAATGCATCTATTGTTGCATTAGCAAAAGAATACGGTGTTGAGTTAATTGATATACGCAAGCCAAAAGAAAGAAAAGACCTGCATTTTTGGGATGCTTCTATATTTACCGTAACAGCTCCTGTAATTGCTGTTATTGGAACAGACTGTGCCCTGGGTAAACGCACTACCTGCAGGATGGTAAAAGAAGCCTGCATAGCTAAAGGAATAAATGCACAAATGATTTATACGGGTCAAACAGGCTGGTTGCAGGGTGGGCAATATGGTTTTATTTTTGATTCTACCCTGAATGATTTTATTTCAGGAGAGTTGGAAAATGCCATTGTTAGCTGCTGGAAAGAAACCAATGCCGATGTGATTTTAATCGAGGGTCAATCTGGTCTTCGCAATCCAAGCGGGCCATGTGGCTCAGAGTTGCTTATATCCGGCAATGCCAAACATGTAATACTGGTACATGCCCCAAAAAGAAAATACTTTGATGATATCGAGGAATGGGGACCTATCCATCCACTGGCAACAGAAATTGAGCTGATCAAATTGTATGGCTCGAAAGTAATTGCTATAGCCATCAACACAGAACATTGCAGCATGGAAGAGGCGCTGGCATTTCAAAAAGAATACGAAGCACAATTCAATATCCCTGTACTGCTCCCCTTACAGCAAGGCGTAGAAAAAATTTTCCCTCTAATTGAATCACTGGTAAAAAAATAACATGAAGATCAAGTCAATAAAAGCCTGGATAGAATACCTACCCTTAACCAAGCCATACACGATCGCATATAAAAATATCACGGATGCAGAAATTGTTTTTCTTGAAATAAAACTGGAGAACGGAATTGTTGGTCTTGGTTCTTCCAGTCCATCTCCTGATGTGGTGGGTGAATCGCCCCGGCAAACACTTATTAATCTGCAAAAAGACTTTGTTCAGCAACTAGCAGGAAGGGATATCCGCCATTTCAACTTACTGATTGACGAAGCAAAACTTTACTATCCTAATTTACCCGGCACCATTGCAGCAATTGATTTGGCCTTGCATGACGCATTTTGTCAGCACCTGGGTATACCTGTGGTAGAGTTGTATGGAAGAAAAATAGAGGCATTGCCCACATCCATTACTATCGGCATAAAAAGTATTGCTGAAATGCTGGAGGAAGCTAAAGCTAATTACAGCGCTGGTTTTAGAGTAGTGAAGATAAAAACCGGGCACCATGTGGAAGAAGATATAGAGCGGGTGAGCAAACTAACAGAACTGTTTGGCAATAAAATGAAAATTAGAGTAGACGCCAATACCGGTTATAACCTTTCCGATTTGAAACTATTTATTAATAAAACTAAACACCTGTCGCTTGAATTGATAGAACAGCCACTGCCCGTTGGGAAAGAAAAAGAGCTGGCTGAGTTAAATGAAGAGCACAGAAGAATGCTGGCAGCAGATGAGTCTTTACTGGATACTGCTGCAGCGCTGCGACTTTGTCAACCTCCTGCCCCATTTGGCATCTTTAATATTAAGCTGATGAAATGCGGCGGCATTAAGGGCGCTAAAGAAATTGGATTGATTGCAGCTTATGCTGGCATTGATCTTTTTTGGGGTTGTAATGACGAAAGCATGGCCAGCATAGCAGGTGCACTGCATGCTGCTTATAGCTGCAGCAATACAAAATACATCGACCTGGATGGCAGTTTTGATTTGAGTAAAGATTGGGTAACCGATGGTTTTATTTTAAAGGATGGCATGATGTATTGTAGTGATCAACCGGGGCTAGGCCTTACAAGAACCTCTTAGCGGGTTTAACAAATCCTCATACAATGAAACGGGGCACCTGGTCGCCCCGTTCATTTTATAACCCCATAAAAAAAACTTATCTAACGAGCGCCACATTTCCATTAAAAGTGAGGAAGCTATTATTATTACACATCACTTCAATAGCATACACGTACACATCTGCATTTAGCTTAGTTCCTTTAAAGCTTCCATCCCACCCGGCATTTGGATCATTGGAATTAAAATTGCTGTTTTTGAAAACCACCTGTCCCCACCTGTCAAATATTACCAGCGATTTAATTTTGTATAAACCTGACCCTCTCACATAAAAAATATCATTGGTACCATCACCGTTTGGTGAAAACAGGTTTGGTATAAACACATTGGTACCATCACATAAAACAAACACTGTTACCTTATCTTTTGCAGAACAACCGTTATTATTTTTTACTTCAACTGTATACTCCGTATTCTGCTGTGGTTTTACAGTAATGGAAGCATCTCCATAACGGAATACAGCATCTGTAGGCGACCATTTTACTTCACTTACATCTGGAGAAACAGTTGCTACTAATTCGGTTGAGAAACCTACATTAATTTTTTTATCAGCGCCTGCATCCACCTGTGGCAAAGGATTTACCACTACCTGTACATAACCTGTATCACTATGGCAACCGATGTTATCATATCCTACTATTGAATAGTTAGTGGTGGTATCTGGTATTGCAGTTGGAGTAGCAGACCTTGCATTGTCCAACCCTTTAGCAGGGAACCATTGATAGGTTTGTGTTCCGCTGGCACTTAGTTGTGTTCCGCTGCCTTTACACACACTTTTAGCACTGCTATAATTAATCACTGGTTTAGGTCTAACAGTTACACTTACACTATCTTTTGAAATACATCCCTGTACAGAAGTTCCTGTTACATAAAACCGGGTGGCCAGAGCCGGATCAACAATGGTGGACGAACAATTTTGGCATGCAACAGCATTAACAGGAGACCATTGATAAGTGTCGGCACCCGAAGTACGCAGAGTTACAGCATCTTTATGACAGACAACGGTATCTTTGGTTGTGTTCAATACCGGTAACGAATACACGCTAAGCATTTTACTGAAAGACTTACTGCAACCGTCTGAACTAACCACGGAAAGTTTAATAGTGTAATCGCCGCCTGTAGAATATGTTTGCGAGGGCGGTTCTTTTATTGCAGCCGTATTCCCATTTCCAAAATCCCATTGCCATTTTAAGCCTACTGTATTAACACCAGTTTCAAGACCTTTAAAGGTAGTTTTTAGTGGCATGCAACCATTGGTTACAGGAGCCATATCCACCAGTGGTGATGTTCCCACCTTAACAGCAACTGCAGCATTATATTGATTGGTACAACCACTAGCGGTGGTAACAATTAATGAAGGAAAATATTGCCCGGTCTTGCTGTATAAGTGTGATGGACTCGCTGTATTACCACTGGTACTGTCACCAAAATTCCAGTGGTAAGCTGTAACCTGGTCATTGCTAACCGTGGTATTTATAAAAGATACGGTTCCTTTATCACAGAGCGTTGAATCCGGGAATGTAAATGCAGATTTAACAAAAAGATTTTTTAGGGTATCCTTAGCCGTTATTGGAACACGACAACCCAGGTTATCCACCAAAATGATTTTTGGAATGAAAAAACCTGAATCCTGGTAAACATGTGTTACCAATGAATCACGTGTATCATCTGTGCTTCCATCATTAAAATCCCATACGTATGAAACTGCATCCTTTGCCTGCACATTAAAGGTAGTCTTATAAGGCCGGCATTGTTTTGTTGGAGTAAAACTTAACGTTCCGGTTGGACCATTTACGATAATGGTTCGCTGCATGGTTTTAATGCAGGCACCAGGGCCTTTGCTATAAAGAGTTGCAGTATATTTACCCGGATAGGTATACAGGTGTGATGGATTGCGCAGATCAGAAGACGCACTGTCTCCAAAATCCCAGTGCCATGAACTGGCATTTACAGAACTGTCTGTAAAGTTGATCATTAATGGAGGGCATGTTTTAAATGAATCACTCATAGCAAATTTGGCCTGCGTCTCTTTCACTGTTACCGCATTTACTATTTCTTTTTCTGCCTGGCAGCCGTATTGCTCAATACGTAGCTTTACGGTATAGCTCCCTTCCTTTGAATATGCATGAGGCGGTATCTGAACTTTAGCTGTACCGGAATCACCAAAATCCCAATAATAGGTTACCCCTTTGGCTGCATATGGTGCAGTAAATTTTACAGGATAGCCAATACAAACAACAGGATCTGATACTAATATAGTTGGGTCAATTTTAATGACTGCTACAGGAGATGAAAGCGTGATACTATCGGAGCAGCCCATTTGATCCACTATTTTAAGAGATGGAGTAAAATTACCACCGTTGGTGTATGTGTGACTGGTAGTATTGGATGAAAATGTTTCTGTTTTTCCATCACCATATTTCCATGTCCAGCTGCTGACAGGCACACTTGTTTCGGCAATTGAGCTATCCAAAAAATTTACGCTGGTATTGACACAGGGGGTGAGTAAGGAAACATTAAATTTTGCTACTGGACCCATTATTTTGAGATATCCTGTTTTAACAAGTGTATCAAAGCAGTTCATCATATTAAGTGTAATCAGTTTCACAGTATATATTCCTGGCTTAGCATACGTATGCGTTATATTTCTTTTTACTGTAGTTAAAGAGCTTCCATCGCCAAAGTTCCATGTATACCTTGCTATATCAGCACTATCGCCATACGCTTTAAACGTTATTGAGGCCCCACGGCATGCAACCGTATCCTCAGCATAAAATATTGGAGCTGCTTTTATCACTTTTATTTGCCTGGTCATGGTATATTCACAGCCGGTAGAATCATTTATTGCCCAGAGACTTACTGTGTAAAATCCCGTAGCAGGATATTCATGAGACGGCGATAGTGCGGTAGAAGTAGCACCGTCTCCAAATTTCCATAGGTAACGATCTGCTGAAACTGAGCCATTTTTAAATTGACGTACAAACGGAGTCAGGCAATTCATAGTTGGTGTAAAATCTGCTACTGCCGGCTTAAGGTAGATGTAATCATTTGCTGCCAACGTATCAGCACAGCCACCATCTTTTGCAATCAGTGTTACAGAAACCCAGCCTGTATCCATATAAGTATAAGATGGTTCTTTTTCATCTGAAGTGATTGTGTTTCCAAAGTCCCATAGCCATGAACTTGCATTCTCACTTTGATTCTTAAACTGAATCGTTTTACCGGCACATCTTATCAATGAATCCACACTAAATTTTGCCTCAGGTTTATTACCTACACGTATCGCATTTTGCATGGTAAGCGTATCCATGCAGCCATTTCTTGATGTAATCGCTACAGATACATTGTAGTAACCAACATCACTATACATCTTTTCAGGTGTTGCCTGTGTAGAAGATGTATTGTCGC
>CAZDHQ010000014.1:8856-17307 GCA_964505135.1 uncultured Ferruginibacter sp. | reverse complement strand
GTGGCAACCAAAAATGATCTGTGAGATGCACATTGGTAAAGGGCACAGCTTTGTAAGTGTAATCTTTTTGCTGTGCAATCAAATGATATGTATTTAACAGCGCAACCGCAAGCAATATTTTTTTCATACCAATCTATTGACCGTAATAACTGTCCGGCCCGTGTTTACGTTCGTAATGTTTTTTAATCAACGCTTCTTTTAGTCTCGGTGCTGATGGATTGATTTGCTCAGTAAGCAAGGCCATGTGTGCTACCTGCTCCAATACTGCACTGTTATAAACAGCCTTGGCTGCATTCTTGCCCCAGGTGAATGGTGCATGATTGCCAACTAAAACCATTTCCACTTCTTCGTAATTCAATCCTTTTTCTTTAAAGCAATTCATGATTTGAAAACCGGTTTCATATTCATAATTGCCCTTGATCATTTCATCACTCATGGGTGCTGCACAAGGAATATCCACGGTATTGTGATCTGCATGTGTAGTACCAAAGATGGGAATATCTCTTTGGCTCTGTGCCCATGCAGTAGCATAAGTAGAATGCGTGTGTACGATACCGTTAATCTTCTCCCAATGCTTGTATAACACTGCATGTGTTTTGGTATCAGAAGAAGGACGAAGATCTCCTTCAACGGTATTGCCATCAAAATCTACAATCACCATTTTATCTGCAGACAATTCTTCATAAGGAACACCGCTGGGTTTAATAGCAAACACGCCGAGGTTCCTGTCTGCTGCACTCACATTACCAAACGTAAACAATACCAAACCCAGTTTTGGTAACTGCATATTGGCATGAAAGGCTTCTTCTTTTATATGCTGATATTGACTCATAATTATGCTGATGCTAAAGCTGGTTCTGATGCAATCATTGCTGCTGTTTGATTCTCGATAAAAGCACCCAACTCTTTGTATTTATCGTAACGTTTTTGATAGATGTCTACCAATGCCGGTTTCGGATGATACTCCATATCAAAACCCTGGCCCATGGCGCTCATCGCATCTTCTGCAGTGGCATATAATCCTGCTGCAGTGGCAGCAAACATGGCTGCACCCAATGCACAGGTTTGTTCACTACGGTGTATGCGGATAGGCATGTTCATTACATCTGCCATCATCTGCATGATGAAGGGAGATTTTCTAGCTACACCTCCCAGACCAATCAAGCCTTTCACCGGAATGCCCTGCTCCACAAATCTTTCTACAATTGCTTTGGCGCCAAAACAGGTTGACTCTACGATTGCCCTGAATATGGAAACAGCATCACTGCCTAAATCCAATTTGAATAAAGAGGCAGTGAGCAACTGGTTAGCATCCGGTGTTCTTCTACCGTTGAACCAATCTACTGCATATTCACTGTCTTCCGTAATGGGTAATGAAGCAGCTAATTTGCTTAGTTCAGGAATGATGGAATCTTCTGTTTCTTTAATTAATTTTTCCTTCGTGTGTTCGTCAACGGTAGTTGTGTTAGCTAATAGGTTTTGTAATGGCCATGTCAATATTTTTTTAAACCATGCATAGGCATCGCCGAAGGCAGATTGACCAGCTTCCATTCCCATCATGCCAGGAATAACAGAGCCAGGCACCTGTCCGCAAATACCTGCTACTAATTTATCACCTACTTCATCCATTGGTGCTACCAGCATATCGCAGGTAGAAGTACCCATTACCTTGCTTAAGTAATAAGGTTCAATTTGTCCGCCCACTGCACCCATGTGTGCATCGAAAGCGCCTACACCAATCACTACATCTGTTGGCAGTCCAAGCTTTGCTGCCCACGCGGCACTAATGGTTCCCGCTGGAGTATCTGCTGCATAAGCTTCGTTAAATAATCTGCCTGTAAAACCATCTAATATTGGATCAAGGCTTGTAAAAAACTCATTGGGTGGAAAGCCGCCAAATTCTTTTGCAAATAAGGCTTTATGACCTGCAGCACATATGCCTCTCTTCATTGCCGAAACATGCTGACCACCGGTTAATAAAAATGGAATCCAGTCACAATGCTCCACAAAAGAATAAGCTGCCTTTCTTACCTTTTCATCCACCCTTAA
The DNA here is from genome assembly GCA_964505135.1 of uncultured Ferruginibacter sp. GTDB lineage: Bacteria > Bacteroidota > Bacteroidia > Chitinophagales > Chitinophagaceae > Ferruginibacter. Next base: position 15,258 of record CAZDHQ010000014.1, on the reverse strand, counting down.
TACATGCAGCATCTTTGCCCAAAACCATTCAGAGGAATAAATACCTCCAACAAATTGTAAATAGTTGGTATCAAATTTTTCAGCATGTGCATTGATGGCTGCTGCTTCTGCAATGCTGGTATGATCTTTCCACAACACAAACATGGCGTTGGGATTTTCTTCAAAGCCTGGGGTTAATGCCAGCGGTGTTCCTGTTTCATCAACTACCACAGGTGTAGATCCGGTTGTATCTACTGCAATAGCTTTTACTTTAGCTGCAACTTCCTTCCCTACTTTCTGCAAACACTCTTTGATGGTAAATTCCAAACCTTCTACATAATCCAATGGATGCTGCCTGAACTGGTTTTCACCGGCATTGCAATACAATTGCTTTTTCCATCTTGGATAATAAAATACTGATGCAGCCAGCTCTTTACCGTTTGTTGCATCTACTACTATAGTTCTTACTGAATCAGAACCGTAGTCAACACCTATTACATAAGCATCTTGTATAACCATAGTTTTAGTTTAGAGGTTTAGATGGTTTAGGTATTACTTCATCTTTTTTGAGTCTTCTAAAAATTTAGCTAAGCCAATATCTGTTAATGGATGTTTTAATAAACCTAAGATTGGATCCAATGGACAGGTACAAACGTGTGCACCCATTTCTGCCGCTGTAATAATATGATTTACACTGCGGATAGATGCAGCCAAGATTTCTGTTTTGTAATTCTGCACAGTAAATATGTTGGCCAATTGCTGTATTAACTGCATGCCATCCCAGCCGCTATCATCCACCCGACCAATGAATGGTGAAACATAAGTGGCGCCGGCTTTTGCAGCCAGTATTGCCTGGCCTGCAGAAAAGATCAATGTACAGTTGGTACGAATATTATTGTCCGTAAACCATTTGATTGCTTTGATACCGTCTTTAATCATCGGCACTTTCACCACAATGTTTGGATGAATGGCTGCCAGTTCTTTTCCCTCTGCAACAATGGTATCGAATGTAGTACCCAAAACTTCTGCACTGATATCGCCATCTACCATATCACAGATAGTGGAGTAATGTTTAAAGATGGCTTCTTTACCGGAGATACCTTCTTTGGCCATCAAAGACGGGTTAGTAGTAACGCCGTCGAGTATGCCTAATTCGTTTGCTTCTTTGATCTGCGCCAGGTTGGCGGTGTCTATAAAAAATTTCATGCGTGGGTGAATGGTGAGTGGTGAATGGTGAATTGATTATTTGTTAACTGTCAGTTTATATTTTGTTACTGTGTGATATTTTTCTCCGGGTTTAACAATGGTTGATGGAAAATCCGGTTTGTTTGGTGAATCAGGGAAATGCTGTGTTTCCAAACAAAGTGCTGTATGGACATTGATGGGTTTACCATCGCTTGTTTTAAATGTTCCATCTAAGAAATTACCTGAATAAAATTGCAAACCTGGCTCCTGTGTATAAACCTCTAATTTTCTTCCACTAACGGAGTCGGTTAGGGTAGCAACTAAATCAAGGTCAGTTCCTTTTTTGTTCAACACAAAATTGTGATCGTAACCTCCTTCAACAGCCGCAATGCGTTCACCAATTTTATGTGGTTGTAAAAAATCAAACGGAGTACCTTTTACATCTTTTAATTCGCCTGTTGGAATCAAGCCTTTATCCACCGGCGTATATTTATCAGCATTGATTTGCAAACTGTGATCAAGAATGGTATTGCTTACATCGCCTGTTAAATTGAAATAACTGTGGTTGGTTAAATTAACCGGGGTTGCTTTATCTGTTTCAGCGTTGTATTCAATTTGCAGTTCATCATTATCAGTTAGCGTATACACTACTGTTACTTTCAAATTACCAGGATAACCTTCTTCTCCATCTTTGCTCAAGTAATTCAATGTAAGTGATGTAGAACTATCGGCTGCAGGTGTGGCATCCCATACTACTTTATCAAACCCTTTGTTACCACCATGCAAATGGTTCTCACCATTGTTGGTTGCCAGTTTATAAGTAGCTGTATCAATTTTAAATGTGCCTTTGCCGATGCGGTTTCCATAGCGGCCGATTAAAGCTCCGAAGTAGGGAGGTTTTGCTAAGTAACCACTCAGGCTGTCGAAGCCCAACACAATACTGCTTTTCTTGCCATTCTTATCAGGCGATACCCATGAGGTAACAATGCCGCCATAGTTGGTAATCTTTACCTGTGTACCATTCTTGTTTGTTAAAGTATAGAGGTACACTTTTTTACCATCTGTTTCACCCCAGTCAGCCTTGCTCATTTTTTCAGTGGTGGTTGATGCTGTTGAATCATCATTTTTTTGTTCCGCATTATTGCAGGCGGCAAGTGAGGCAGTAGTTATCATTGTTACAGTGATTAATTGTTTTAGATGCTTCATATAGCAGTTGTTTATTTGTGTTTGTTTATTTTAAGTTGTCTATCCTGTTCAAATTTATTTTAATTGTTACAAATACAGTTAAAATAAGGGTAGCCTTAACACAGTAAATGAATAAGGCAATACTATGTAATCAATTTTTTTATTCTTAACTGTAATGGTTGACTCTTTGGGAGTAACCATGTCAGGATGATTAAATGAATTTGCTGCATCCAGGCTATTGCTTTGAAGTAACACCAGTTTCGCTGTCTTTGCTAACTTCTTAACTCCTTCCAGCGAAAGTGTGGTTGACTGCTGCTGGTTAGATGCATTCACTATTTTAATGATCAATTCATTGCTTGCTGCGTCAATAGCCGCACTTGCATACAAACTATCCTGCCCTGCTACTACATCACTGTTTAATGTAATTGGTACTACTTTGGAACCCCTGTTATTTGAAAATAATTTTTGAACATAATAATTTGGTGTACCCACTGAACGAAGATTGTCTACCCAAATCAAGTCAGGATTCCATTGCCATCCATCCACATGAGCAAACAGTGGTGCATAGGAAGCCATGTGCACTACATCTGCATTTCTCTCCAGGCCAGTCATAAAAGCAGCTTCGCTGATGGCAGCCAACCAGGTATTTCTAAATTCTGCAGTTGCAGGCTGGTCAGTATGGGATGCATATTCACCGGCAAAAACTTTTGAACCGTTTCTTGGATAGCTATCGTAACGTTTGGCATTGCTGAAAAACCATTCTGGTTTTTGATAATAATGTTCATCAATCAAATCAGCATTCATGCTACGCAATTCTTTATTGAGATAATCAAACATCTCTCCTTTTGGCGCAATACCGGAACTATTCACCAACTTAAAATCAGGGTATTTTGATTTGATTGCTTTGGTAAAAATCTTTAAGCGTTCAACATACTGCGGACCCCAGTTTTCATTACCCACACCCATCATTTTTAAATTGAATGGCGCCGGGTGCCCCATATCGGCACGAACCTTTCCCCATTTCGTGTCTGCAGCACCGTTAGCAAACTCAATCAAGTCCAATGCATCCTGCACATAAGGATCAATGTCTGCAACAGGCACTAATTCTGCAGAATTAAATTGGCAGGCCATGCCACAGTTTAGTATGGGCAATGGTTCGGCACCAATATCTTCTGCCAACTGGAAGTATTCAAAAAACCCAAGACCAAAAGTTTGAAAATAATCTGGTGCAGGACGATGAGCAAATTCAAAGTTCCAGCGGTTAATGATCAGTTGCCTGTCTTCTACAGGGCCAATTGTTTTTTTCCATTGATAGCGCTGTGACAAATCAAATCCTTCCACAATACAACCACCAGGAAAGCGAATAAAACCAGGCTTAAGATCAGCCAACTTTTGAATCATATCTGCACGCATGCCGCCGGGACGGTTCTTCCAGGTATCTGATGGAAACAAAGAAATCATATCAAGATCAATCAAACCATTGCCTTCAAACCAAATATTCATTTTGGCTCTTAATACAGTTTCGCTTGCTGTAAAACTGCTTGCTATTTTATGCCAGGCATCGCCCTGTTCATTGGGAACAACTGTAGTACCACCTAAAAATTTACCGGTACTATCAACCAGTTCAATATGCAGTTTTACACCAGGTGTAGCTTTGTGATACATCATGGAAAAATCGTAACGCAAATCCTTTTTTATTCCCATGCCCCTGAAGCCTTCATTCGTTAAACCAAGATTGCCTTTTGCAACATGATCAAGTGTAACTCTTATAAACCTTGGATTGCTGCTATTTTCTTCTTTCCTGTTTACGATAATGATGGGACTAGTAAGAGCAGCCATCGGTTCTTTTTCACGGAGCGGCTGTTGTATTTTCCAACCCATTAATGGTTTGAAAAATTCAAAAGAGCGATTCTTTACCAGCTCTGCATAAATACCGCCGTCTGCACCAAGGTTGATGTCTTCAAAAAAGATGCCCCACATGGTAGGTTGTATATCAGCTCCTGGCTGATTTACTTTTACCGATAACACCTGTTTGGTTTGAGCATAGGTTGATGACAACAGCGTTGCTGTAAGCAATGAACCAATAAAAAATTTCTTCGTCATTAGTATTTAAATTTTCTCAAAGCAATCCAGTAAAACTTTGTATTACTTCTCCACGATAATCTTATAAAAGCCACAACCATGTTTCGGAATTTCGGGAGCAAATTCCTTTGAATAGGTTCCCAAATTTTTTCCTGTCCATATATCAGTAATGCTGCATGCTGAATTGATCCCAAGTCCATTCAACTGCACAGGTATTGCTGCTGTAGCTGGCGGCAAAGGCCCGGAAGGGTTCTGCGTAAACACCATAAACTGCAAAGTGGCACCTGCATTTTGCATAGCAGCTGCATTGTCCAGGCCAACCATTGTTTTAAAATGAGTAAAACCTGCAGGCAAATCAAATTCAATCACTGAATTGGAATGTGTACCAATTCCGTTTGAATATGCTACACCATTTACTTTTAACGGAGCGCCTGAAACTGCAAGATTTATATGAGGATTTTCCCAGCCATAGGTAGCGCTACTCCATTTAATTGATGTTAATGACACCGTATCTTTTTCATTATACAGAACCGGGTTAATCCAGTCGCCATGATCCCAATCTGTATTATCGCCACCATCTGTTACCACCAGGTATAATTTTTTAGCACCAGTAATATCAAAATCAATGGAAGACTGCTGGCCTGCAGTGTTTCTATTGATGATGCCAGATTTCCATACTGCTTTTTCATCTATCACCATCTCCTGGTCTTGTTTATTAAAAACAGCCAGGTATATGGCATTGCTCTTAGTATCTTTTGCTGTCCACGCTACTGCATCGTTGGTTTTAAAAACTTGCCGATTGTCTTTGCTGTGTTTTAAAACATTCAATGCTTCTTTATTAGTAAGCAAGCTCAAAGTGAAAGCATCGTTATCAGGTAAATTTCCTCCAAACATTAATGGAGATTTAAAAATACTCCAAAGCGTCATCAAACTATATTGTTCATCTTTTGTAAAAGCGGTCATTCTGGGCTTGCCACGCTCTGCTCTTATACCAATGCGGCCCAGTGGCAACATATCACCATCGGGCCAGGCACCATTTATCCGGTATTGATTCCATCTTTCAAATACATCAAAATGTTCTTTCAGTTGGTGCCAGCTATCCCAAAAATCACCAACGGTACGCCACATGTTTGCATGCTGCTGAACATGTGTTGCTTTATCAACGGGCGTTTCACCGGGTGATGTGCTGAGTAGAATTTTTCTGCCCGTTCTGTCAATCGCCTTACGAATCATTTCAATTTCATCGGCATGATAAACAGGTGATGACAGATCATCTACCTTGATAAAATCAACACCCCATGATGCGTATAAATCAAGAATGGAATTATAATAATCCTGAGCGCCTTTTTTTGTGGCATCTACACCATACATATCTTTTAGCCAGGTGCACTGGTCTTTATCGGTATAAATATCCTTTGCCTTTACAATGCTATTGAATACAGGTAAATTATTTTTCACTGCAATAATGGGTATGCCTCTCATGATATGAATACCAAACTTTAATCCCTTGCTATGCATATAATCAGCCAGTGATTTAAAGCCTTTGCCATTTGCTGCGGAAGGAAAACGGTTGGTGGCGGGAAGAAATCTGCCATAAGCATCTATAGCATAGTCAGGATTGGTTTCATTATATCCACCGGATTTATCATTGGATACATACCAGCGTATGTCAACAATCATATATTCCCATCCAAACTGTTTTAAATGAGCAGCCATGTAATCTGCATTGGCTTTTACTTCAGCTTCTGTAACTGTTGGGCCAAAACAATCCCAGCTATTCCACCCCATGGGCGGCGTTTGTGCCCATTGATGAAAATCTTTCTTCAATGGCTGTGCATAACAAGCCAGTGAAAAAATAACTAACAGCATGGGACAAACGCTTTTCATGGTAGCTTTCATTTACCAAAACAATCTTTACTATCTTATTTAAGTGTAAGTACCACTACAGAATAAGGTGGCAGTTTTACACTC
>CAZDHQ010000014.1:0-8846 GCA_964505135.1 uncultured Ferruginibacter sp. | reverse complement strand
AAGTCAGTATTCTTCCTTTTACTGCAGTGAACTTTGCGCCATTCACATTTATCGTTATATCCTGTGATTTAGCAGCGTCAATATTTACCAGCGAAATATGGGTAACACCATTTTTATCTTTTGAAGCAGATGCAGATACTGCAGGCAATCTATCATTTCCAAAAACATAATCGTTTGTAATGATCTGAACAGGAATCATGGTAGCATCCTGGTGTACATTATACATCTCCATCACATGATAGGTAGGCGTTAAAATCATTTTCTCTTTATCGGTAAGAATCACTGCCTGTAATACATTTACACATTGCGCCAGGTTAGCGATACGAATCCTGTCTGCATGATTATTAAAGATGTTTAACGTAACACCAGCAATCATGGCATCACGGATGGTGTTTTGCTGGTACAGGAATCCAGGGTTGGTTCCTTTTTCTACATCATACCATCCACCCCATTCATCCACCACCAATGCCACCTGTTTTTTTGGATCGTATTTATCCATTACAGCAGCATGCTTGGTTACCAGTTCATCCATCTGTAAGGCCAGCTTCATGATACCAAAATATTGCTCTTCGCTAAACTCAGTGGCAGATCCTTTTTTATTCCAATCCAGTACAGAATAGTGGTGCATAGCCACACCGCCCAGCATACCCAATGGAATATTTTTCATGAGCGTTTCTGTCCATTTATAATCAGCATCACTTGCACCGGAAGCAATCCTCATGAGAGAACCTGTATTTTCCCAGTCAGACATGAATGTTGCATACTTGCGATATTGATCAGAATAGTACTCTGCAGTCATGTTACCACCACAACCCCAGGCTTCATTGCCGATACCCCAAAACCTTACTTTCCATGGTTCGGCTCTTCCATTTTTTTTGCGCAAATCACTCATAGGACTTTTGCCATTGAAATTGGCGTATTGCACCCAGTCTGACAGTTCCTGCACAGTGCCACTGCCCACGTTTCCTGAGATATAAGGCTCAGCACCTAATTGCTCACACATATTCAAAAAGTCATGCGTGCCAAAGCTGTTATCTTCAGTAACACCGCCCCACCAGGTATTTACCATAGAGGGTCGCTGGTCTTTAGGGCCAATACCATCTTTCCAGTGATAGGTATCTGCAAAGCATCCACCGGGCCAGCGCAGGTTAGGAATTTTAAGTTTTTTTAATGCATCAATAATATCGTTTCTTACTCCTGCTGTGTTTGGAATTTTAGAAGTATCTCCCACATAAAAACCACCGTAAATACAGTGCCCAAGATGTTCCGCAAAATGGCCATAGATATGTTTGCTAATAGTTGTTTTTGCATCGGCCACATTTAACGACACTACATTTTGCTGAGCATACAAATGGGAACAACATAGTAAAGCTACCGGCATGAACGCTACGGTAAAAATGGATTTGATTTTGTTACAGCTTTTCATCTGAGCGTTTTTTATATGATGATTATGGTACTATAAGAATACTTAATGGCAATGATTGTGGCTTTATAGTAGTGCCTCTCCTGTCGTCCACGGTTTACCGTCAAAGCCAACATCTGTGAATCATCGCCCCTGGTATGTGACAACTTAAATTCTGCAAATTATATCGGTTGAAAAAGCAATCAGCAATGGCAAAGTCAATCATTTTCTTCCAAAACGAAAATAATAAGTTTTTTGAATAATTGTCATTTTTACAATTAATTTTAGAAAAAATTATTCGAGGCGGTGTTTACTGGCTGAAAAACACCTGCTATCTTTATTATTATTTTACCATATGACTAAATACCAAAAACAGGTAAGAATACTGGCTGCTGTTGACTGTATTATTTTCGGATTTGACGGTCAAAAACTAAAGCTACTGTTGATACAGAGAGGCTTTGAACCAGAAAAAGACAAGTGGAGTTTAATGGGTGGATTTATACAGCCGGATGAAAGTGCTGACCAGGCAGCTACAAGAATTTTAAAAAAACTTACCGGGCTTGAAGGTGTTTACTTAACCCAATTACAAGCATTTACAGAACCCAGCCGTGATCCAATTGAACGGACTATTTCTATTGCTTATTCAGCATTGATTGATACCAACCAATACGAAAAACAAATCAGTGATGAATACCATGCGGAATGGTTTCCATTAGAGAATATTCCCGACCTGATTTTTGATCACAAGAAAATGGTGGCAATGGCAAAGGAGAATTTACGGTACAAAGCTGCATTGCATCCAATCCTGTTTGAACTGCTACCACCTAAGTTTACATTACCGCTATTGCAGAGCCTTTTTGAAGATGTGTATGAAACAAGCTTTGACAAAAGAAATTTCAGCAGGAAGATTATGTCAACAGGCTTGCTGTTAAAACAAAAAGAAAAAGATAAAGGCAATTCCAAGAAAGGCGCTTTCTATTATAAGCTGGATAAAAAACATTACAAGAAAAACTTTCACAAGTTCCAGCATTTTATACCAAATCCAAATGGAGTGATATAATAAAAAGATTGCCGGTTAATAACCAGCAATCTTTTTATGTCTACTTAAATAAGAACCATGCAATAATAAGTGTGATAACGATATTGAAGCCCTGGGCAATTAAAAACGCATACAAAGGTTTTCGATTTTCATTTTTAAAAAGGTCACTGAATTTTGTTTCCAACCCGATGCTGGTAAAGGCCAGTGTAAACCAAAGGCCCTGCAAATTCTTTAAAGAGCCTTTTACATTGCCCAAAGTTTCTGTTGAAATAAAAAAAGAAAATAAGACAGAAGCAGCTATAAAACCCAGCACAAACTTTGGAAAGCGTTCCCAAATAATACCCAATGATGGTTTTAACTGTTCGCCTTCCGCAGCATTATTCTTTGTATAGCTCCAATAAATTGAAATGGCAAAAGCTGCAATGCCCAATAACACATTCTGTGAAAATTTTACAATGGTGCTGATCTTTAAAGCTGTTTCTCCTACCAATGTACCAGAAGCGACCACAGCCCCTGTAGTGTCAATAGTACCGCCCAGCCATGCACCTGTTACTTCCTGCGAAAGGCCCATCCATTGCGCCAGGTATGGCATACCAATCATCATCGGTATAGCAGTTATTAACACCAGTGAAATTACATAAGACAATTTTTTTGCATCGCCTTTAATAGCACCTGATGTAGCAATAGCCGCTGATACACCACAGATGGAAACAGCGCTTGCCAGCATCATGGTCATTTCATTGTCCACTTTTAATTTCCTGCTTATCCAATAGGCAAAGTACCAAACAGATACTACCACCACTAACGCCTGCACTAATCCTAATGTGCCTGCTTTAAGAATGTCTCCAAAGATTACAGATGTACCTAACAATATCAAACCAATCTTCACATAAAGCTCTGTTGAAAGAGCAGCCCTTAACCATTCCGGCACTTTAAAAAAATTGCTGATTAATAAACCAACGGTGAGGCTGATGATCACTGCTTCTAAATTAAGATTACGAACAGCAGCGCTGCCTGCCAGAATCAACGCAATGATGGTAAGCAGATACAAAACAGGAAAGCCAAGAATAAATGTTTTGATTGATTTGCCGGTAAGCCAGGTTCCAATGAGAGCAACCACCAATACCAGCAGTAATTGCAGCAACAGTAACTGGATATTTTTGGCAGATAAAACCTTGTCAAATAATTCAGCCTGGTTATTCCAGTTGAAGCTGGGTGCAGGCAGGATCAAGCCGGAAAGTGTGATGACGATGATGATAAAACCAAGCACTACCACCGTCCAGTCTTCATTCAGGAAAATTTTATTTTGATTGTGACTCATAAAGGATGTTTCAGCAAACTAAATTACTGAATGCATCTTTAAACTGAATCAAGTTTATTAATGTGCTTTACAAATTGTTCCGGATTGCAGGGTTGCCTACCCTTCAAAAGCTTTTAACGAATAGGAATAATGCTTTAAAAGGTTGGCAACTCTTGTGAACATTCTCAACCAGTGTATTATTCCAGTAAGAAAATTTTATTTTTTATAGCGTAGATGGCCAGCCCCACCCTGCTTTTGATGCCCAGCTTTTCAAAGAGTGTATCCCTGTAGCCATCAATGGTGTGCACACTCAGGCACATTTTTTCAGCAATCTCTTTATAAGTAAGTTCGGTGCAGGCCAGTTTTAAAAACTCCATTTCCTTTGCATTGAGAGTGCTTATATCTTTTGCTGCACTTCCACTTTTATTGTCATCGTTGCCACTAAGGATATGAATGAGTTTTCCCGTGATCATGTCTGTATAGTAGTATCCTTTATTCACTAAGGAAGAAAGCGCCTGTTCCAGTTCCTTCTTGGTAATATCTTTCAATACATAACCTTTTGCGCCGGCCTTGATCATTCTTATTACCGCATTTTCATTTTCATACATGGAGAGCACCAATATCTTCACATCGGGATGATGTTCTTTTAACCAGGCCGCCGTTTCAAATCCATCCATTTCTTTCATATTGATATCCAGCAACACAATTTCAGGAACGCCTTTCGCTTTTATTTGATTCAAAAAATCAAGCCCGTTATCTGCTTCTATCATCACTGCATATTCATTAAACCCATTAATCAGTTCTGTTAATCCATCACGAAATAATTTGTGATCATCTACCACCGCCAACTTTACTTTTTTCATTTGGGAGTTTTTATTTATGAAAGGGATAGTGGTATAGTGAAAAATAAATTAGTGCCGGAGCCAGGTACACTTTTTACCTGGACGGTACCGCCCAAAATTTCCGTTCGCCTTTTAATATTTTTTAGCCCGGCGCCACTTTTTGCCAGCTCTATCTTTTCTGAAAGATCGGTATTAAAACCAATACCATTATCTGCAATCTCCAGTTGAATTTCTGAACTTTTAAAATTCAACGCAATGATAATAAAATTGGCCTTAGCATGTTTGATGATGTTGTTAATGGTTTCCTGCAACATGCGGTAAAGAATAATATCCCGCTGGCTACCAAGACTTCTTTCTGTACCACTGCAGATGAAGGAAGTTTTATATAAACCACTTTTCTCCACCAGGTCCAGTTCAAATTTGATCATTGCCGTAAGCCCGGCTGCTGCTATATTATCCGGGTCCATGGTTTTAGAAAGATTTCTTAAGTCTCCCACTGCCTTTTGTACCAGTGATGTAGTGTTTTCAATTTTTGCTATTGCCTTTAAATTATCGCTTACATCAATAGCACTCAGGTTCATTACAGCCAGTGACAATACCTGGCCAACATTATCATGAATTTCTTCAGATAAATTCTTCAATGTCTGTTCCTGTATTTCTAACTGCGTTTTCAAAATTTCCTGGTTAAATTTTTCCTGCACTGCTTCCATTTCCAGTTGATGCCGCATCTGCCTGTTTTTATACATCATTAAAAAGATGATGATGAAAAGGATAAGGATGATTAAAACAACCGTTCCGGCTACGATGATGATCGTGACTTCTTTACTGTTTTCCATGCATGGGTGATTTTATAGAGGATGTATGGATATTTGAATAGGGCCGATTACAAAAGATGGCAATCATAAAAAGAATGAGCAGGATATAATTACTGAAGTAGCTAATGAGATAAAGCTGCTTGGCCAGTTGCATCGATTGATCCATCAGGTAATTGAGTGTGCCTTCAATAATTAATGGCGCCGTATAGCCGAAAAGAATGCCCACACTTATCCAGAACATGGGATAATGAACCAGCGATTTCACTTTTTGTAATTGGGCAGTTTCTTTTAAGAACAGCAACGAAACCGGTATAACAACAGCAGCTTCTACAATGCTGGTGTATGAATTGCTTACATCTATTTTTTGTACAAAAAGAGAAAAAACGATACACAGCAAAACAAAGGCTGGTATCAAGTACATAAGTATCTTTTTTATCAATGCGTTTTCAAAATAGGTATGGTATAATAGCAATATAATGGTAAATTCTATCGGGGTGATGATATGATAAATAAAAAGGTTATTTGTAAGCACACCATACAATGGCAATAAAACTGCTGCCAACGTGGTTACCAGCCAAAATGAAAGCAACAGGATCATCCAACGGACAAATCTTTCCTGCCTGTTTAGTTTGACGAGGTAACTTGCGAGGGTAAGCAAGAGCAACAAAAAATAAATTTTGTCTGGTAAGCTCATAATCCTGTTTTAAATATTATTCCTTACCATAAACCGTTTCCACTGCTTTCTTCACATCTTTTGTATAAGTAGATTGCTGCAATATCTTAGGACAGTTGGGCGGGCATTTTCCCGGTGGAATAACGCTGTAGGAAAGATATACCGGATAGCCATTGGTGCAGCCTGCGCTATCAGCACCAGCACTGCAGGGGAAAATAGTAGAGGCTTTAAAGTCTGATTTAAATGGATCCAAGCTCACAGCAAGACCTACAATATCGTTGGCTTCTTTTGGCGTTATTTCGATGTAATAACAAAAAGGAATATTTTCCTTAGGCACTTGCATTTTTCTAAGGTATTTTATATAATAGCTTGCGTTTTCCGAAAATGCTTTGTTGATTTTTGTTGCGGCTTCCTTGGTTACTCTTTCTTCTTTACATTGATACACTACTTTAAAATCCCATGTCTTTTCTCTTTTACCATCCATTGATCTCACAGGATAAAAGCTAACGATCAATGATTGACCTTTACAGCGTTTTAATGCAGCCTGCAGCTCGGCACTGCCGATCACTTTTGTTATGGTCATTTGCTCCCTACTATTATCAACCGAAGGTGCCGACTGTGAGAACGACTTGCTAAACAATAACAATGATTCAATAATGATCATGGCTATGGCCAAAAAAACGCTTCTCTTAAAATTTCTGTCATGCATATAATTAAGTTTTGCTTTTAAAAACTGAACTGCTAAGGTGTGACATTACAGAGGAGAGGCATACCCTGTTTTAAGGGTATTTTTTACCGGAAAACCCCGTAAAAGACCCGGTTTACGGTACAGATAACTGCTTTTTTATCGTACCCGAAACATACAAAATCCTTAAGTGAAATACAATCATTTCCATCTTTTCTTCGGCTACGCCGCAAAATAGTTTTGTGTTTCCAATACGTCATGGAGTTTAAAAGCATCCCAAGCGTATGCACCCGTAAGCCAAAAAGGGTTTTAAAGAGTAGGCAAACAAAATCAACAACAGTATGAAACTAGCATCACTATGGCGGGCACTTATTATCGTGATCGTCATCATCATCATCATTGGCGGCGTTATCATCATCATTATTCGTGGGCCAATTCCGGAACCAGTTTGCCCAGCGTGTATCGCCGGTAAAATTATTCCCTGGGGCATTGCAGAAATTATTTTAGGCATTGCTGCTTTAGGCATAGCCAATAAAATCAGGAGCGAAGAAGGAATCAACAAACTCCGGTAATGCACTTTCACCAGCAAAGGGAGTATGCAGAAAATCCCCGAAGAGTATGCATCAATCTTCAAACAATAAAAATGAAAAAGACTTTAAAAAACGATGAAGCAAATTTTGATCTGCAACTGGTAACCAAACACCGGCAGCTTTTTCTCTTAAACCCTTATGCCAAACTGGTAAACGTTTTTAATAACATCACGTATTGGGAAGAATTAACCTGCGCCGGCTACAACCCTTACTACCAGCGGCTGGAAGCCATTATCAACGTAAAACAACCAACGGGATACAACGGCACTTTATGCAGTAATGGCTCTTATGAATTTGTAAGATTCTTTATTGACTTCCATGATGGATTGGGTTTCCAGGACATGGGTTATACCAACGTGAAAGTGGCCAATATTTCCGATGCACCACCGCATCCGCAACATCCGTTGAGCTATGCCGCATTTTTATTCATTGACGACAGGGCTCATCGTCGTTTTTTAGATTGCGATCATGCCGTGATTCCTACATTAAGAGCAGTGCTTTCATGGAACAGCATTCCTTCCTCCAATCCATTTGCTATTCCTTACTATGGTAATGTGCTGGATGTAAATATTCAATTGCAGCGCAAGTCATGGCTGTTTTGGAAAGAGATTGCTGAAATCAATAAGTTGAAGGATTTTACCAAACTGATAGCACCCGAAACAGAAATTCATTTGAAAGGACCGGCTCCTGAAAAAGCCGAAGTGATCTTTAAACAAAATGAAGCGGCACAGGTAAGCCCACTGAGAACTTTCTATTCCACCATTGGATCGAAACTAAACTCCACCATCAATTTTACTAAAGCCAGTTCCATTTTTGATGTGGCCAATTTTGATCAATTCAATATTGATATTGATAAGTTCTTTGATTTCTTTAATGGAGAAGGTAAGGAAGCTGATGTATCATTTGAAGAGCTTACCTGTGTTGGTTTAAACCCGGCATCAGACAGGCTTACAGCCGTAGTACACATCAAGCGGCAAAGTGGTTTTAATGGAAACATGTGCACCAGCGGATCAAAAGAACATGTAGCATTTTGGGCTGACTGGGATAACGATGGCAGCTTTGATCAATACCTGGGCACGGTAAGCTTAACCGTGCATGATATTGTAAATATTCCTGCAGATGGTTTGTATTATACCGTGCAGTTGCCATTGAATGTGGTGGACCGATTAAAGCTCTGCAATAATCCCAATGTGATAAGAATAAGAGCTGTGTTGTCATGGGAATCATTGCCATCTACCACCAATCCAAACCAGTTAAATCACTGGGGAAATTATAAAGATGCATTGGTGCAATTGCGTCCTGCTTTCCGGCCAGGCTCTGGTTTGTTTTCTGCAATATATACTGTGGGCAATGTAGACAGGAATATGATTGATCCAACATCTTACCTGTACAATGCAGGATTGGCAAGCATTTACAGTAATCGGCCATGGGGTGGTGTGGTAAACTTCCATGGCTTGATTGACAGGAATGGATTTAATGGTGTGGTGAAATATCGTTTTG
>CAZDHQ010000013.1:0-17422 GCA_964505135.1 uncultured Ferruginibacter sp. | reverse complement strand
CTAATGCAGGATGGCTGATTTAGGATGGCTGATTTGTAGATGCCTGATGTCTGATTTTTTTATCAAGCAGAAAGATCAGTGACCACTATCAGTTTACTGATTCGGAATTTTTATTTAATGCAAAGACTTCATCAGGTATTTATCGATTCTATAAAATTTACCTGGCCTGGCTGCTTAAAACAATAAAGACTTTTCCAGCCGAAAACTTTAAACTTTATACCTTAAACCTTAAACGCCTGAAACAAACCTTCAACCATTTACTTCACCGTTAAATTATTCAGCACCCTAAATTTCTTTCCATCTTTCACTACCAAATTGGCTGCACTGCTAATGGTTTGGGGTACATCTAAAATGCATTCGCCGTTTAATGGCGGATCGATTACGATTGTAATGTGGCTGCCTGCAATAGTGGAAGGAGGGATTGTATTGTTTGCCCAGTTAGCGGCATTGCTCCAGTTGCCATTGCCAGTAAAAGTGTAGGTGGTAGTTACGATATTGATTTTTTTGGAGGCGGCGTAAATAAAATCTCCGGAAGAACCCAGTCCATTGGCTGCATTACCTGCATAGTAAAAAGTAACAGTATCGTCACCAGCAGGCCGCGCCCAGCAGCAGGAATAACAGGAGCCGTCCAGGTAAGGCTATCGTAGGTATAAGATTGCAGGGTAGCAGTAGCATTGATAAGGGCGTTTTTATGGCTGAGTTCATCACCATTGATAGCAGACCGAACACTGGTGGTAGAGAAGGTTCCCACCGGCTGGCCAAACCGGTTGATAGCAGCAATGGAATAACCAAAGCGCCTGCGGTCTGCAGCACTGTGTGTGGTGGTGATACTAAAATTATAGGAACTGCCGGCAGTAAAAGTAGTGGTGGGTAAACCGTTAACAGTAATGTTTCCGCCTGTATTGTTTAATGAATTACCCAAATGACAGTTGGTGCAATAAACGCCATTGGTACCAGTATAGCCTTGCGGTGGCTGGCTGCTAAAGAGTAATACAGCAAAAGAGCTTAACGAACAAACAAGGAAAAATAATACAGCAGCTTTTTTACAATAGCGTCTCATACAGTTAGTGGAAAGTTGGGTGAATACATGATCCCACCGGGTGTTTGGTGTGGATATGCGTTCAAACGAAACGCTCCATCAAATGGTTGCTTGCTAATTAAATTGCTGCTGCATGCAGCAGCAGTTCCTGCACATCTGCTTCAGTTCCTGCAAAAGGCCCTGAATTGGCAATTTTTATACTTGCCATGGCAGCTGCAAAACGGCCTGCAGTCCTGGGAGAATCGCCTTTTACACGGCGATAAAGATAGCCTGCCATATAGGTATCACCACAGCCTGTGGCATCAATGGTTTCAGCAGGCGGGTAGGCAGGTATTTGATAAAAATTATTATTGGCGTAAATAACAGAACCCATGCTGCCAAAAGTCATCACTACTTCCTTTACACCCCAGCCGCTCAGCAGCAATGCCGCTTTTTTAACATCAGCAGTGCCGGTTAATACTTCCATTTCCTGTTCGTTCACTTTTAGTGTATGGATATACGGTAGTGCCTGAAGTTTTTCTTTCCAGTCAATGGCCAGTACAGCGCCATCTTCCACTGTTCTTAAATAGCCCTGCACATCCAGCGATACCTTTCCTTTGGTGGCTAAGTGTTCAATTACTTCCAGCGGAATATCGTTTGCCAGCAGGGGGCCCAGGTGATAGTAATTTGCGTCTACTGATAACTGTGAGCTGTTGAAGGGATCAGCCGTTTGTCTCACTCTTTGTGTACGGTGATCCAGGTTATAGGAATAGATATTTTCAAAAAAAACAGTGTGTGCTGATGGATAAACAGTAACATCAATGCCATCTGCTATCATTTTATCAGCAAAACGTTTTTCTGTTTGTGCCAATGCAGTGATCAATTTATACCTCAGCTCCATCTGCCGCAGGGCATTGGAAAAATAAAAAGAGGTACCCCCCGCCATAAATTTTTCTGACGATGGTGTAACCACCCTGTCCAATGTAATATGACCAACACAGCAGATATCAAACATAATTCCGTCCTTAAAGGCAGCAAAAATAGGAAAAGGGGGTGGGTTAAGGAAGTTTTTAGGGAGATAAATGATAGGAGGTTCAGCTATCCCAATCTATTTCAATCGCTACTGAAGGTTAAGATAACGCTGTATCAATGTGCTCCAACTGCTTAGGCCTCCGGGTAAAATGGGTAAAATCGGTTTGGCAACGCTTCAGAACAGCTTCGCTATTTACCGAAGCATTCCCGAAGATGTCTCGAAGCATTCCCGAAGCAAACCTTAAGGAAACACCTGGGGATTGATCTGCTTACAGCAACCTATTTCTTACCGATAGGCAAACGAGCAAAGTTGTAGCGATTAATAGCCTATAGCTTCGTTGTGCCCGTTTGTATTCTTTGTGTCCGTTGTGTGAAATATCTCTTTGCTTTATTTGTCTTCGGAAATTACGCTTTTTCGCATTAATACTTTTTAGGTATAAAAAAATGTTTTTTCTGTAATGCAGTCCGGTAAAGCCTTTCAATGGTTGAATAAAAAAAATAAAAAATATTTTTCAAAACCTGTTGTTTATTACAATTATACTTTCTACATTCGGTTCAGCTTTAACCAATCCACTAAATAAACCCTTGAGCAACCGAAAAAATCAATTTTATTTTTTTGGTTTGATGAGTAACGGCTACGGTTATACGTAAACTGTTGATTGGTGTATCGCATGCAAATGTGGCGTTGCTGTGTGATAACTTAAATCATTTAAACACTTGTTATTGCTGGTCTTGATAAAGACCAGGAGCGAAAGGTTTGCTTGTCCCAAACTTTAAACTTTAGACATTAGACTTTTTAACTTTTAAACCCTTGGTTTAACCCTGTTTACAATGTTAAAGAACTATCTGTTGCTAATTGCCCTTTACACACTGCCATTGCTCAGCAATGCACAGGCGGATAGTCCATCACAAAACTTAGAAAATATTCCCGCTAAATATTTTTCTCAATTAGACAGTAAGATTGATCAATACAGCAGCCGCATCACCAAAAAAACAACAAAGACTGTAGCGAAGCTGGCTCGCTGGGAAAGCCGTATTAAAAGCATGCTGGACAAGATAAATCCTGAAACATCCGCTCAATTATTTGGTGAAGGGAAGATGACTTTTAATAAGCTGCTGCAGCAAATGCAAAGTGGACAGCAAACCATGCTGCAGTACCAAACCTTCTATGATAAATACCGGGATGATCTTACCGTCAGCCTCAAGTATGTAGAACAGCAAAAAGAATATGTAAACGAAAAGGTATTGGCGAAGGCGAAGCAGGCAAAAGAAAAAATGCATGAGCTTAATGCAGTAAGCGACAGTACAGAAGCCATCCAGCAATTTATCAAAGAAAGAAAAAAGGAATTGATCAATACGGCTTTCCAATACCTCGGTAAAAATAAATACTTGAGCAAGATCAATAAAGAAGCCTGGTACTATGCAGAAACAATGAAGAACTACAAAGAAATCTTTAGTGATGAAAACAAGATGGAGCAAACGGCGAAGATGATCTTGAATAAGATACCAGCCTTCCAAAGTTTCATGCAGAAGAACAGCTTGCTGGCTTCCATGTTTGGCGCACCAGGTGATGTAGCAAGCATTGCTGATCTGTCTGGTTTGCAAACAAGGGCAAGTGTACAGAGCCTGATACAGCAGCGCATTGCATCCGGTGGACCTAATGCACAGCAGGTAGTAAGCCAAAACCTGCAGGCCGCACAGGCACAGTTAGACCAGTTAAAAACAAAACTCATTAACTCCGCAACCGGTGGTGGCAATGATATACCGGCTTTTGATTTTACACCGAATACACAAAAGACTAAAACGCTCAAACAAAGATTAGAGTTTGGCACCAATATTCAATTTGCAAAAAGTAACACACTCATGCCTACCACCATGGACATGGTATTAACGGTGGGGTATAAACTATCAGACAAATCAGTGATAGGAGTAGGAGGCGGTTATAAGCTGGGTATGGGTACGATTACCAACATCAAGTTTACAGGTGAAGGCTTAAACCTGAGGAGCTTTCTCGATTGGAAATTAAAAAGACAAATTTTTATCACCGGTGGAATGGAGATGAACTACTTGACAAACCTGCCAACAGGTTCTCAAATCTCCTCTATTGGGATACATTTAGAGGGGGCCACATGGCAACAATCTGCTTTACTAGGCTTAACCAAAAAAATAAAAATAAAAACAAAGTGGGCAAAGGAAACCAAGCTTCAGTTCCTGTATGATTTTTTAAGCAGACAACATGTGCCGGTAAGCCAGCCGATTTTATTTAGAGTTGGATATAATTTTTAAAACATACAAACGTGAATAAAAAGAAAAGTTTAAAGAAGTTTTATCGCATTGTTTTTAATTCAATGCTTTTATGTCTAATGAACGGATACATTAAAGCACAAACAGATTTGCCTAAAATAGTGAAGCCATCTCCTGAAGTATCAGCACTTTTTAAGTTCCAGGATTATCCGATGGATTATTCTACCGGGTTACCACAGATAAGCATTCCGATTTATGAAGTAAAAAGTGGAAGCTTAAGTGTTCCTATCAGTATTAGCTATCATGCTTCCGGAAGAAAAGTGTATGACCAGGATGGTCCGGTTGGTTTAGGCTGGAGTCTGAATGCTGGAGGAGTTATTTCAAGGTCGATATATGGTTCTGCAGATTTTGGAACCCCTACAACGGGGACATACAAATTTCCTTATCCATTCAAACTGGATAATATTACCAACTATAATGATATAACCTATTTGCAAAAAATTATACACTCCGACCAGGCTGATTGTGGGGACAATTTTCCCTGGCTGGACTCAGAGTATGATATCTTTTCTTATTCTTTTGGTAATAATAGCGGTAAATTTTTCTTTAAGGACGATAATAATGTTAAAACGCCTATGTTATTGCCTCAAAAGCCCTTGATAATAACTCCAACTTTTACATCAACCTCCTTGAATTCCATAGATATCACTGATGAAAATGGTATTAAGTACCAGTTTGGTCCAGGTGAACGTTATCAAATCGGAACAAATACAGCAACGACTACCTGGATACTTACAAAGATTGTATCACCCGATAATTCAGATGAAATCACATTTAATTACACGGCAGGTAGTGAAAATCGGCAGACAATCAATCAAAGTGCAGAGCTAATTGATCTATGGAATATGGACCAGGAAAATTTTCCAGTAGTTAATTTGAACTATTTTGAAAATACTTCTTCAGATGGTTATCAAATATCCAGGTTGTCATCTATTGTTTTTAAGCAAGGTAAAGTTGTTTTTAACTTGGTAGCGGGCACTTATAAATTGGATAACATACAAATATACAACGCGGCTAATGAGGTCATAAAAACCGTTCAGTTTAACAGATCGCTTTGCTATAGCCAATCTGAATTGGGTACCACAACAAATAAACTGGATGCGATAAACCTTAAGGATAAATTAGGTACAACAGTTGAAAATTACTCATTTAGTTATTACCCGGTAATATCCAGCGACGGGCAACTAAACGTCAGGTACAGGGATTGGTGGGGTTATTATAATAATTCAGGGCAGCATGACCTTGTTCCCTATTATAACAATGTACAACAGGTGGGTTCAGGTGGACAACTTACTAATATCTCTTTAGGTAATTATTATGCAAATAGAGAGCCTTCCTTAGAGCCGTTAAAAAGCGGTGTTTTGAAACAAATATTTTACCCGACGGGGGGATATACAGAATTTATTTATGAACGGAATATGTGTACTTTATATGGAGCTATAGGTATTCCCAGGCCCGGCCCTGGTTTACGGGTATATAAAATCAATTCTGCAGATAACAATGGCATTATTACAACCAAAACTTTTAAATATGGTGAGAATGAAAATGGATATGGGGGTATTGAACTACTACCGGAAGTTAGCAGTATGGCAAAAGAGATTGAGGTTGGATATATGCAGGGCAATGGATTCCGTTTTAGCCCTACAAGGGCCGGTGCATATCGCCAACGCACTTTTTATTCTGATTTTATTCCAGAATTAAATGACTTATCTAATCGCCCCGTTACTTATACACAGGTGACAGAGTATCTGGGCTCTGAAATAAGTAACACAGGTAAAGCAATCTACCGATATGATTATAAACCTTGGGCAGCCTCAGGTATGCCGGTCATGTGCACTGGCAATTATCTTTATTGTGGAACTTCAATTCCCAAAAAACATGTTTACGATTTTAATTATTGGGATAACCCTATGTTAATATCGAAGACCGATTACAAAAGAGCAAATGCAACTTATTCCAAAGTAAAAGAAACGACAAACTTATACGGGGTAAATACGACTGAATTTGTTAGAGGGTTGCATGTACAGAGAGTTTGCTCAGTACCCCAAAAATTCATAGATGGGCCCGTCCTTCTCCCAGGTGCAACTACACCGATAGATGCATGCGCAGAAAAGTATGCACTTTATCAACCACTAGGTAATCTATTAGGAGCGCCAGCATCTTTATATACATTTAGTCCGTATCGAATTTCAGTGGGCTATAAAAATTTGACTCAAAGTACTACCACATTGTATACAGACGCAGGAAACATTACCAATAGTACTATCTATACTTACAATGCAAAAAACCTGGTTAGTAATCAATCTGGAACTAACAGTAAAGGGGAAACCATTTCTAATGATACTAAATATCCATTTGACTATACGGGCAATGCAGTTTTAACCCAGATGGTAGCCCTGAACATGCTAAACTATCCCGTGGAGCAAATTGAAGCAAAAGCAACTTTACCAACCAAGAGCGTGAGAACCAATTATTTTAACGCAGGTACAACTCAACTACCCCGTATCTATCCTCAAACAGTAGATCTAAAAATTGGTGCAGGCAACTACGAAACCAGGCTTCGATATTCTGCCTATGATAACAATGGCAATCCTCTTACTGTGTCAAAGGAATCAGATCATCTCATCAGTTATGTGTGGGGATACAATAATACTTATCCAATAGCGGAAGTATTAAACACGGCAGTGAAGAATGTATTCCACACAAGTTTTGAAGATGCAACAGGTAATAGTACGCTGAATGACAGCAAGACCGGGCATTTAAGTAAAACGGGAGGTTTTACCCAAGCCTTGACCAATTTGGATAATGGTGCATACACATTAAGTTACTGGCAAAAATCAGGTTCTGCATGGGTACTTCAAACTGCTGCGATAACTGTATCAACTGGTGCATATACCATATCGCTAGCAGGGCAGGTAGATGAAGTACGCTTTTACCCGTCAGGCGCACAAATGAAAACATACACTTATGATCCTCTGGTTGGAATCACAACTGAATGTGATGCAGCCAACCGCATTAGTTATTATGAATACGATAACTATGGCAGGTTAAAACTGGTAAAGGATTTAAATGGTAATATTCTTAAAACATTTAAATACCAATACAAAAGCGCCACAGCTAACTAGGTAAATTTTATAAAACAAAAATTATCAGCATCTGCAAATACTCATCAGTATGTTTACAAAACTCTTAAATAGTAAAGTTTTTTTCCTCAACTTTTTTTTAATGTTGTTTAGTGTTAAAGACTTCGCCCAGGTTACCATTACCTCCTCATCCAACTGCGGTGTATCAGGAAGTTCCGCTACCTACAATGCCTCCGGCGCTAATTTTACTAATGTTAGCAATATGCAGTGGTGTGTTACAGGGGGTACTATATTACAGGCTTACGGTACTGGAATCACAGGTACAGGGTCTTGCCGGACCGGCACAAACGTATACCAATTAGTAGTGCAATGGGGGAGTGCAGGTACTGGATTATTAACTCTTAACACAACTGTTGGTAATGCATCATTTTCGGTTACAATTGCTGCTGCTTTAAATGGTGGAACAATAAGTAACCCTTCTCAAACAATCGGGTATTATAATGCTCCGGGGGTAATTAATTGTCCTCTTGCAACGGGTGGGCATTGCACACCAACTTATCAATACCAATGGCAGATATCAACAGATAATTCCACATGGAGTGATATTGGTGGAGCAACTACTCAGAATCTTACCTATTCAACCTTATTGATTCAAACCAGCTATTTCAGAAGAAAAGTAACAGTAACTAATAATGCCACAATAGGATATTCTACCACTGCAACAGTTACAGTGAATCCTCCATTCACTAACGTGGTAGTTTCGCCTGCTGCGCAGACCTTATTTACAAATGAAACACCTACTCCATTATCCCTCAATGCACCAGCCACAGGTGGAAGCTGCGGTGGAGCTTACAATTATTTTTGGCAGACTTCAACGGATGGTGGTGTTACTTTCACGGACAATGGCATTACTGGCTATGTGGCGTATACACCAAACATAAGTGTTGCCGGAACAAAATATTACCGCATGAAAGTAGTTTGTGGTACACAAACTGCTTTTTCAAACGCCGTGGTAGTGAATAGTTATGATCATCTTGCTACGCCAGCAATATCACCTTCAACATTAACTATAGGCTACAATACAGTACCAACATTTTCAGTGGGAAATGCTACCGGAGGACAATGCGCTGGTGTTTATAGCTATCTCTGGGAAAAAAGCACAGACAATCAAAATTTTACCAGCGTTGCTACTACAGCTAATTACTCACCAACAGCTCTTACCACCACCACTTACTTTAGAAGAACCGTTACCTGTGGAGCAGAATCCGTTAGTGCAACCGTGCAGGTAAACGTAAATAATGAAGTAATTCCAGGCTACCTTGCACCAGGTAACTTATTGATACCTTCAGGCACCAGCCCAGGTATCATAAGTGCTACACCGGCAAAAGGAGGTAATTGCGCCAATACCTATACTTACACATGGCAAAAGAGCGCAGATGGTACTACCTATACTGATATAACCGGTACCAACAATGCTTTAACGTATACCAGTCCCGCATTAACGGTGAATACTTATTACAGGATAAAAGTTACGTGTGGAATAGACATCGCATATACAAAACCAATTCTGATTACTATTCAGTCCGTTGCATACGCCTATAACTTTATCCAATCAAGGCAATTGACCAAGCCTGGTATTACCACCGTAACCGCAGCTGATGCATTAACGCTTTTAGCAGATGTAAAACAAGCTACGCAATACTTTGATGGGTTAGGAAGACCAATACAAACAGTTACAAAACAAGGCTCTCTTATCACTGATCCCTTAAACCCACAATCATCCACTGTTGCTGTTGACCT
Organism: uncultured Ferruginibacter sp.; assembly: GCA_964505135.1. GTDB lineage: Bacteria > Bacteroidota > Bacteroidia > Chitinophagales > Chitinophagaceae > Ferruginibacter. The sequence continues at coordinate 8,185 of CAZDHQ010000013.1, read as the reverse complement.
GGTAAAGGCTTCTGTGTATGATGAGTTTAACCGGGAAACTTTTAATTACCTGCCTTTTGCTACAACAGCAACAGACGCAACCAAAAATACCGGCAACTTTAAATTAAATCCGTTTGAGCAGCAGGCTGCATTTTACAATGATACCTATGCTTCTAATCCTTTAAAAGGCCAAACAGAATCGTACTTCTTTAGCCAATCTGTTCTTGAATTCTCTCCTTTAAACAGACCTGAAAAAGCGATGGCTCAAGGTAAAAGCTGGATGGGATCTGCAAGAGGGGTAGGAGTTGGCTATTTTACCAATACTGCAACTGATGCAGTAAGGATATGGAATGTAACCAATAGTGCCAGCGTGGATGTTTTTGGAACTTACGCCAGTCCAGGCAATTACACGGCTGGAACATTATACAAAAACATTACTACATATGAAAACGGTAAACAGGTAATTGAATTTAAAGACAAAGAAGGCAATGTAATTCTCAAAAAAGTACAGCTTACTGCTACAGTGGATGATGGTACTGGTAAAAACCATGCAGGCTGGCTATGTACCTACTACATCTATGATAATTTAAATAACCTGCGCTGTGTGATACAGCCAAGAGGTGTAGAGTTACTCAATGTGGACACCTGGACGGTTGCCACCAATTTAACTGACGCTACCATTCTTGCGGAGCAGTGCTTTAGGTATGAGTATGATGGAAGAAACCGAATGATCATGAAACAGGTGCCAGGTGCAGGACCTCAATACATGGTGTATGATAAAAGAGACAGAGTGGTAGCAATTTCTACAGCTACCAGCCGGGCGGGAACCTATACCGGTTATTGCTTCTGGAATTTTACCTTGTATGATGATTTGAACCGCCCGGTTGCAACAGGAGAAATGCACAGTTGCTCAACGCTTCCTGCAATGATCTCTTATGTAAACGGATTAAATAATGCTAACGTTACCTTTAATACACAGCCAGGTGTAGCCATGTCGGTGACAGCTTATAATCCTGTAGTTGGTAATACTATTTGCACCGTATGCAGCAACTGGAATGTTAACTCAGTAACCCATTATGATGATTATGCAGGTTTGAATGCAGGACTGAGCGATTTCCTAACTACCTGGAATACTAATTTTAGTGCAACAGATAATGTGAACTCACCCTATCCGCAAATGCCACAGAAAGCTACCAATACTAAGGGGTTAGCAACGTGGACGGCTACCCGAAATTTATCGAATGATGTGTTTTTATATGGAGTTAGTTATTATGATGAAAAAGCAAGAGTGATACAAACGCAATCAACTAATATTACAAACAAAGTTGATGTAGCTACCACTCAATATGCATGGGATGGTAAGCCGCTGATAACTGTATTGAAAGAAGAAATTAATAGTACTCCAATCAATAGAACAACTGTGGTTACAAGACTTAGTTACGACGATCTAAACAGGTTGGTGAAAACTGAGAAAAAGTTGAGTAATACTTTAGTTAATGCAGAGACTATGTCAGCATATACTACCGTATCCACCAATGAATATGATGCCATCGGGCAATTATCCAATAAAACTGTGGGTAGTAAAAAAGATCCTGCTACGGGAGCCTATTATGCTTCAAGGCTAGCACTGGCAAAAGTGAAGAATGAATACAATATACGAGGGTGGTTATTATCTATTAATAAAGACTATATCACCGCTTCATCTAACAGCGACCAATATTTTGGTATGCAGCTTGGCTATGATGTGGATGGCATTTTAGGAACTTTTGCCAATAAGCAGTTTAATGGTAATATCAGCGGTACTATCTGGAAAAGTGAAGGCGACCAGCAGAAAAGAAAATATGATTTTAGCTATGACGCTGTGAACAGGTTAATGAAGGCAGATTTTAATCAGTATGTATCTGGCACTGGCGCAGCAGCCGTATTTAATAAATCAGCAGGGGTAGATTTTTCCATGCAGGTAGGAGACGGTATAACAGCTACCAATGCTTACGATGCCAACGGTAACATAAAAGGCATGAAGCAGTGGGGACTTAAGCTAACCAGCAGTTCGGTAATAGATGAGTTTACCTATAATTACATGAACACAGAAAAGAGCAACAAACTGCTTGCTGTAACAGAAAGTACTGCTATTGGAACGACTGACAATAAACTGGGCGATTTTACTGATAAGAACAGAACACTGGATGACTATACTTATGATGCCAATGGCAACCTAATAACTGATAAGAATAAAACAATAGGCAGTATTACGTACAACCATTTGAATCTTCCCAAGGTAATAACTATAACAGGTAAGGGGACCATTACTTATACATACGACGCCACAGGAAATAAACTACAAAAGCAAACCATTGAAAGCCCAACTGCAGCAAACGGCAATAAAACGATCACCACTACCACTAAGTATATTGCCGGCTTTGTATACGAAAGCAAAACCACCGTACCAGCCAATACACCCAATGATGATTATACCGATGTGTTGCAGTTTATGCCGCAGGAAGAAGGCAGGATACGCTTTGTAAAAACCAATGCAAAACTGGAATTTGATTATTTCTTAAAAGATCATTTAGGCAATACAAGAGCAGTACTAACCGAAGAAGTAACACAGAATACCTACCCTGCAGCTACCCTTGAGAATGTGACTTTTAATGGAGGAACAGCCATCAGTGTAGAAAACAGTTATTATAACATAACTCCGGCAAACGTAGTTGCCCAAACAGTAGCTACCGGCATACCAGCCTATCAAAACAATAATGGTGTAACCAACAATAACCCATACAGCAATACAGGAGCTAACAGTGCCTCATTGTACAAGCTGGATGCTACCACTAATACAGTTACCAATAAAACAGGCTTAGGCATAGCATTAAAAGTAATGGCAGGCGATAAGATAAATTTGTTTGCAAAGAGCTATCATAAAAAGCCGGCTGGTAATTATGTATCTGCAATTAATCCCTTGAGTGTGCTGGATATTATGAATCTTTTTGCAGGAACGTCTTTGGCGGTTACAAAAGGAATTACAGGAAGTGCTATAACCTCCCAGGCAGGATTCCCGACTAGCATTGGATCACTTTTAAACAATCCTCCTGCACAAAATTCTACGACACCAAGGGCAGGCATTAATTGGGTAATACTGGATGAGCAGTTTAAATGGGTGGCAGGTGGTTTTGATATGGTAAATGCAGATGCTGCTGGCACAGGTGCGTTTAAATCTCATACAGTAACCAATATAGCGATACCAAAAAATGGCTACATTTACATCTACTGCAGCAATGAAAGCCAGTACCAGGTGTTCTTTGATAATTTACAGGTGATACATACACCTGGCCCAATAATGGAAGAAACGCATTATTATCCGTTTGGGTTGACAATGGCTGGAGTATCTTATAAAGCAGCCATGAAGCTAGAAAATAAAATAAAATTTACGGGGCAGCTTATAGATGACGATTTTGGCTGGAACTGTTATCAGATGAAATGGAGAACAATGGATCCTCAATTAGGTAGATTTATCCAAGTTGACCCGTTAGCTTCACGTTATGTCCACAACTCTGTTTACGCATATGCGGAAAATGATGTCATTAGATCAATAGATATAGAAGGTTTGGAAAAATTTATCGTGTTAAATAACATGAGGAATGGGAATATAACAAGTACGACAGTATTTCGTGTAACACAAGGAGGAAATCTTCAGAACCAACATGCTATGAAATTTGATCATACTAACAATTCACGAGCGGACTACAGCAATTCCAATAAATTAGTTATAAATAACGATAATGGTAAAATTGTGGATATTAAATCTTCAAATGATAATTTAACTTCCAGGGAAAAAAGGATCGCTTCATCCAATTTAAACGTAGAGAAAAATAGAGGCAGTTATTCAATTGATGCTTATGACAAAAGTAAAATAGACATACAGCCTACTTATAATGATCCTTCCAACTCATCAACGATAATTACCAGTAATCAGCAGTATGATAGAGCTCTTTTAGTTAACACAACAGGAAACACTTTTAACGTTACTTCAAACTCCTTCACAAACTTTACTGCCGCCCAAGATGTCTTGAACGGAGATTTGAAACTTAATAGCGTTACAGTTACATTTGCTAATGAAGAACAAGCGAAAGCTTCTTTTGATCAAGTATCAGAAAATTTAAAGACTGTTTTCGGTTCAGATATAACAATTAACCAAAATGTCGATTCCAAATATATTCAAGATAGTAGAAATGCAACAGGGCAAGATAAAGGTATATCTTTAGCAATCTCTATAAAAGCTAGTCCTAATGATTAAAATAAAGGCGATTTTCCTATCAACTCTTTTCGTTTTTTTTGCCAATTTTTGTTATAGTCAAGATGGAGTACATCATATTCCCGTATACCTCGAGAAACTAAGAGTAGGATTCGACTTTAATTCCGTAGGAGATAGCATAACGTATGATAATTTTTGTATTAATCCAGATAGTTGTTATATTAAAATTACCTGCAAGTTACTGGATACAGTTGGTTCATATGAAATGAAGTGCTTCAATCTAGATAACTCATATATATATTTTCTTTATAGAGGTCAGAAAAGTCGTTATAAATTTATAGAAAAAAGCTCTTTCAATGAAGACGGAATTGTCATCAAAAGAGAGAAGAGTAAAATGTTCAACCCATTGTTGCTTTCAAGCGTTTTCTACGAAAGGTAATACCCAGTTATCGGTAGTGTTAACCTCCTCAGTTATCAGTAGTGTTCAACTAAAAAAGTAAGCTGGTTGTAGTCTTGTCCAATAAAGATAAAAAGATGAATAGCTGTCCGTAGTTTTCAACTACGGACTTCGCCGTTGTTGGTATATCAATAAAAAAAGCCAGCAACTCAGCACACGCCGTTGTTGGTCTTATTGACCAACAATCGAAGCATTAGCCAGCTTACTGCTGATTACACTGTTAGTTTCATGCCATTGTTGGTCTTATTATGCCGTTGTTGGTATGTCATTAAAACCTGCCAGCAACTTAGCACACGCCATTGTTAGTCTTATTGACCAACAATCGAAGCGTTAACCAGCTTGCTGCTTGCATCAACAATTGTTTTCACTACATTTAAGCATGGAAAAATACTCCATCTATTGGCCAGAATTCTATACCGCAACCATTCTAGAATGGAAGCATTTACTAAAGCCAGATAAGTACAAACAAAAAATTATAGAGAGCCTTCAGTACTTAACATCACAAGAAATAATTACACTCTATGCCTTTGTAATCATGAGTAATCACATTCATCTGATATGGCAGGCCCTACCTGGTAAAACGCCCACGCAAATACAACACAGTTTCATGAAATATACGGCCCAGCAAATAAAATTGACTTAGTAGCCAATCATCCGCTGTTGTTAGATAAGTTTAGGGTAAACGCAAAAGATCGCACTTATCAATTTTGGGAACGAAATGCTTTAGGCATCGAACTAAGAACGCATGAAGTGTTTATGCAAAAGTTAGAATACATCCATTGGAATCCAGTAAAAGCTGGCCTGTGTAAATACCCGGAAGAATATTATTTTTCATCAGCTAAGTTTTATGAAACAGGCATTGATGATTTTAATATGCTTACACATTGCTGAGTGTATGTAACTATAGCACTTCGGATGTTGGTCAATAAGACCAACATTGGCGCTCACGAATAGTATGAGTTTTCTAATTTAGTGAAGACCAACAAAGGAGAAACATATTGACTATGATAAAGAAGATTTATTTACTTGCATTACTTTTCTATAGCGTTAATATGTATGGGCAAACTAATAATGATACTGTGAAGAATTTTGAAATTATTTGCTTAAAAGATTACTATAATCAAGAAGGAATAGTTTTTAAAGAAAATTACGACCCACACATTGATATCCCTGATATGAAGTTAAGATTCACGCCAACATTGGATGAAGTTAAAGAGGTAGAAATGATTTTTCAAAGAGATTACGGAAAATTAAATAGTCAAAATACAGATGTCAAGACTTTCTATGCAAACTATGTGCGACAGTACATAGGGTACATAGATACTGCAGGGAATAAAATAATAAGAATATGCTTGACAGATAACTCAAATAAGAGAAAGATGAGGCGTATTTTAGGAAAAAATTGGGAAACAAGATACCATGTCGATTTATCAGAAAAATTTACATATGCTTGGAATGTTGTTCATATAGATTTAAATAAAAGACAAATAATTTTAAAATAGTTTAAGTTGGATGTAAGTTCCAGCTATCAGTAGTTTTGAATTTTTGGCCTTTGTTGGTATGTTTTTAAAAACTTCTGACAACTAAGCACACGCTATTTCGCCATTGTTGATATGTCGTCAAAAACTGCTCGCAATTTAGAACACGCCATTGTTGGTCTACCAACAACCGAAGCCATAGTCTTTCGCATTTTATCTTTCAATACATACGCAAACCAGAGCCGATAATCCCGTTAAATATCTCTCACCATAGTAACTTATCTATAGGGTATAGTAATAGGCCTATAACAATTTCGAAAAAGCTTATCATGAACTCTTAAAATACAAATCACAGGTTTACGTTTATTCTCCCGATGTTGTAAAAGTCATCAGTTATATACCCAGGCAAGACATGACTTATGATTATCAACTTTTAAAATTATCCCGGCAGCCAACTGCTCTAATTCTATGAAAAAATTAATCTTCCTTTTACTCTTTACGGGTTGCTTGTTTACAAGCTTTGTGAATAATGCTACTGCGCAAACAACGCTTGCTGCCGGAGACATTTCTTTTGTCGGCTTTAACTCAGCACTCGGAAGCAGGGATGGCTTTTCCTTTGTACCCTGGGTAAATCTATCGACCGGTACAGTAATAAAATTTACAGATGATGGTTTTAACAGTGCTTCAAATTCCAACACAGCCGGCAACGTGAGGGCACTGGAACAAATCATTACCTGGACGGCAACTTCGGCAATAGCCGCAGGTACGGTGATTACAATTGAAGGAGATGGCGTAAGTACCACCGTAGCGAGTACGGGCACATTTACCGTTACCAATTCAGACGGCGTTGCTACTGCACTTATGAACCTGGCTAACAGCGGAGACAATTTTTTTGCGTTCCAGGGTTCGTTTACCACCAATAATTCCGCTACGGGAACAATTTCCGGCACGCCTCTTTTCCTGGTTCAGTACCAGGGAATAGGTTCAAACACCGGGTTTCTTACCACAGGCGCCACCACCACTAATAATTCTTACATACCTTCTGACCTGGTAGGCTATACACTTTTTTTGGGAGGTAATGCTGTAGCTGCAGAATATACCGGACCAAGGAGCGGAGGGAATGTTGCAGTTTATAAAGCGGCAGTTAATAACCCTGCTAACTGGACAACTTATGTGAACCCAAACGGTGTTAACAGCTATAATACCACAGCGTTTTTGTTGGGTGCGCCACCATCTATTACGGGGCAGCCTTCCGGCAAAACAGTTTGTGCCGGATCGGGCACCAGTTTTTCTGTGACTGCGTCCAATGCTTCCAGTTATCAATGGCAGGTAAACACAGGCGCAGGATTTAGTGATCTTACTAATACGGCACCCTACAGTAATGTGACTACCGCCAATCTTTCTATTACGGCTGCCACCACTGCTATGAATGGTTACAGTTACCGTTGTAATGTGACCAATGCGCAGGGCGCTACCACTTCCAATGCTGCATCGCTGACAGTTACAACTATTACTGCCGGAACATCCCAGACAAATATTGCCTGCAATGGTGGGGCAACGGGTGCTGCTGGCGTATCGCCATCGGGAGGTGCTGCACCTTATACTTATTCCTGGTCACCATCCGGTGGTACAGGCGCTATAGCAACCAGCCTTGCTGCCGGTGCGTATACCTGCACCATTACCGATGCTAATTCCTGTACCATTACCAAAAATTTTACTATTACGCAGCCTTCCGCAATCACTGCTACAACATCACAAACCAATGTGGCATGCAATGGCGGAAGTAATGGCTCGGCTTCAGTTTCAGTGAGTGGCGGGGCTGGAGCATACACGTATTCCTGGTCTCCAACTGGTGGTACAGCTGCTACTGCAACAGGGCTTGCTGCCGGTGCTTATACCTGCACCATTACCGATGCTAATTCCTGTACCATTACCAAAAACTTTACTATTACCCAACCAACTGCAATCACTGCCAGCACATCACAAACCAATGTGGCATGCAATGGCGGAAGTAATGGC
>CAZDHQ010000012.1:0-17625 GCA_964505135.1 uncultured Ferruginibacter sp. | reverse complement strand
GCATTAACGATAAAATTCAAGATAAAAGATACTCTTTTGAAAATGCTATTTATGCAAGTAATGTATTTAAGCCTGGCAAAAATATAAGCATCACACTTGGTGCAAGACTTACTGGTTTTATTGTAATGGGTGGGGGCAAGTTTTTTGATATAGATGATAGGGGCAATATTAAAGACACTATTATCTATGCAAAAGGAGATATGGTAAAAACGTATTGCAATCTGGAGCCAAGAGTTGCTGTTGGCTATATGTTAAATGCTAATGCATCCATTAAAGCAGCCTATGCACGCAATGCCCAGTATATGCATCAAATAACCAATTCAAATGGTTCAAATCCTTTAGACAAATGGGCAAGCACAAGCAATATAATCAGACCCCAAATTAGTAACCAGTTTAGCTTAGGCTATTACTCGAACATATTGCTAAATACTTACGAGTTTACTGCGGAAGCTTACTATAAAGAAATGGAAAATGTTTTAGACTATAGAAATGGTGCAGACTTGTTTTTAAATGAAACGGTAGAATCACAATTACTTTTTGGCAAAGGCAGGGCTTATGGCATGGAGTTTATGATCAAGAAAAAAACGGGAAAACTTACCGGATGGATAAGTTACACAATAAGCAAATCTGAAAGAAAAATCAATGGTATTAATAACAGTAAATGGTACAATGCAACTCAGGACAGAACGCATGATATATCGATTGTTGGAATATATCAATTAAATAAAAAATGGACACTCAGCGGAAACTTTGTTTTCTACACAGGCAGTGCTGTTACATTCCCGTCTGGCAAGTATCAGCTTAATGGTCAAACCGCTTATTACTATAACAGTAGAAATGCTGATAGAATGCCTAACTACCATCGCCTGGATTTTGGTGCAACAATGCAACTAAAGAAAACAAAAAGATGGACCAAAGAATTGGTGTTTAGTTTATACAATGTTTATGGCAGAGAAAATGCTTTCACCATTAATTTTCAAGACAACAAGGACAACCCAAATATTACAGAAATAAGACAAACCAGCTTATTCCGATGGGTTCCATCTATATCATACAATTTCAAATTTTAAGCAATTAATCATAAATCATGAAAAAGATATATTCAATTCTGTATATAGCGTTACTTCTATTTTCATTACCAGGTTGTGAAAAAGTAATAGACCTGGATTTAAATACTACTGCTCCAATTATAGTGGTAGATGGCCAGGTAACCAATAGTGCAACAGTAGGAAGTGTTGTTAAGTTATCGTACACGAATAAAGTAAAATCAGATAATAGTGTGGTTCCATTAACTGGAGCAGACGTTACAGTGCAGGAAGATAATGGGACTGTTTATTCCTTGCCGGAGGTGTCAGCTGGTATTTATCAAAATATAGATTTAGTTGGGGTCACAGGTAAAGATTACCATCTTAAAGTAGTAACAAATGATGTTACACTTACCTCAAGTTCTACAATGCCGGTAATGGTAAACTTTGATTCTTTGGTGGTGGAGGAGTTCCCAAATTTTGGTAAAACAGTAAAAGTGGTCACTCCTTTTTACAACGATCCCAAAGGGCCAGGCAATAATTATAATTTGTTTATGTTTAAAAATGGGAAGCTGGTAAAAGATGTTTTTGCCTACGATGATGCTTTTATTGATGGCAGGAAGGTTACCTTCCCTTTAATTTATTCAAGAGAAAACGATGAGTTTAAGAAAGGAGATATCATTGAAGTTGTAATGAATTGTATTGACGATGCCAATTATAAATACTGGTTTAGTTTCAGTCAATCTTCTACTGGTAGTCCAACTGCTGTTCCGGATAATCCTATAAGTAACATCCAGGGAAATGCAATTGGTATTTTTGGTGCTATTACTTATCAAAAAAGAAGTGTAGTGATTCCATAAATCAATACAATAATTGACTGTTTAGTTTCTAAAGTCTAAAATTTACTGATTGGTTTACAAATTCTGTGAACAGCTACTTGATGCAGTAGTTATCACAAGAAAGAAAAAATTGTTTTCTGATACCTGCACAGTAACAGTGAAAAAGCTTTCTGTTGACGGTTAGCTGCTTTTCGTTGACACAAAGATTTTCATAATAATATTAATGTAAAATTTGTGCCCAGGTTATCAATCATTATGCTACGCACATCAATTAAAGCAGGCACTCAGGCAGGGATTCTATACCTGGTTGTTATAGTAACGGGTATGTTTAGCCTGGCATACGTTCCTCAAAAGCTGATTGACGGCGAAAATGCTGCTGTTACATTTGTCAATATAACTACCCGGCATTTCTTATTCAGACTTGGTATTTACAGCAGCGTGATATGCTATATTGCTTTTGTTTTCCTGTTGTTTGCTTTGTATCGATTTTTAAAAAAAGTAGAGCCCTCTTATGCAGCTGCTATGGTAGTACTGGCATTGTTAAGTGTTACCATCTCATTTAACAATTTGCAATATAGCTATACAATATTAACCCTTACAAGAAATGATGTCTTTTTAAACCACATGCCGATGGATCAGTTGCGGAGCATGGTACTGTTATCGTTGCATCAATATAATAAGGGCATTTTAATAGCGAGCATTTTTTGGGGACTGTGGCTGTTTCCTTTCGGACTGCTGGTTTACAAGTCTGGATTTATACCAGGCGTGTTGGGCATTTTATTGATGTTAGGTTGTGCAGGCTATTTGATCAATTTTACGGGTAATACTTTATTTGAACATTATGCTGCAACCGGCTTTGGAAGATTTATGAGTTTACTCCCGGCTATTGCCGAAATAAGTATTTGCTGTTGGTTATTATTTTTTGGAATTAAAAACAACCTGCAATGGAAGGCAAAGAATTACCCTACCAGGATTTTAAAGTCAATATAAAATTACTGCTTTCAGCGCTGTGGGCCTCCGTAATGTTCCTGTATATATACGGGGATTACTTTGAGTTATATGTTCCAGGTAAAGTTGAAGGCTTATTGAACGGACAAAATCTGCTGAATACACCTTACAGGTTATTGACTGCAACACTGGTACTGACTGTTCCTTCACTCATGATTTGTCTTTCGATGATTACAAAGCCAAAGTGGAATAGGATATTGAACATCTTATTTGGCACATTACTCACTTTGTTGACCTTAGTAGTAGGAATTTTATCTTTTACAGAATGGAGATTGTTTTATGTATTACTATCTGTACTGGAAAGTTTTGTTACTGCAATGATCGTTTGGAGAGCATGGCAATGGCCTAAAGAAAACAACCTGGGAATTCAAATATTTGATAAGAAGAGTACAATAGCAGATGATTAAACCAATTGCTTATCAGGTAATGAAGAATCACCTAAAGAAGATATGGCTTACTGCTTTAATGGCAATAAATGCCTGTATGGTTTTTGCTCAGCAATTATTTATCGATTCAATTAAACCAGAGAAGCATAAAACTACTAATGCGAAAATTGAAAGAGCGCCATGGAAGGTGATATTGAACAAGCTTTTTGTAATAGGCACTGCATAACAGCATCTTCTATTGAAGTAATAATATATTAAAAGCCCGCTGATTCAATTGATCAAGCGACGGCTTTAAAATTTGATAAAAAATATAATAGTATGAAACAGTACTTATCCATTTTGGCCATTGGCCTTGTTACCGTGTTTTTTGTATCCTGCAAAAAAACATCCTCCGGTGCAGGCAACATGTATCCTAAGCAGGTATCCATCACTTACCGTGTTACCAGTGCAGCTATAGATAGCGTAGTTTTGATAACCTACGACAATGAAACCGGTGGAAAAAATACAGTAGACAGTCCAAGGCTTCCTTTTACTAAAACCATTGCTAGAAAAGTGAACAGGTATGAGAACATCACAGTAGGTTATTTTTTAAATCCTGCCAAGCCCGTAACGATGGAAATTTTGGTAGACAACAAAGTGGTAAAATCGCAGGATAACAATTCTCCCAACGCAGCAATGACATACACTTTCGAATAAAAAAAAATTGCTGGGGCAAGCGCATTACCAACATCTTATTTGCAGCAAAATGAAAAAATTAAGTAAAAATCATTTGATGCTATTACCAATTGGTCTCCTGGTTTTAAGTGCATCTTTTATATTGAAAGGATTTGTGCATATAAATGATTTTGTTGAAGGGTTATTGAAGGGTGGCGGGATAGGCTTCCTGTTTCTCAGTATGATGTTAAGAGCCCGGTATCCCAAGAAAACCTGAAGAAGTGAAGTAGCAATTCGCTACCAGAATTGATCTAAGGCAGACAAATAATTGCAATAAAAACTTTTGTTTGCCCTTGCGATGGATACCGCCACTGTATGAAATAACTACCCTAACGGTGGTAACTGGATGGATTGTTGCCAATGGTAAACCGAAGGAATCAGACGCAAGCTATTCGGCTACGCCTTTGCTTCACTCAGTCCGGTAACTTCTTAAATTTTCTTTTTTGAACTGTACTAAAAGGGGGAAGCCTTCACCACCACTTAAGAGCTCCCTCTTTAATTTATTGATTTCGATCAAGAGAGTTTTGTAAAGGTATTCAGCATCTTGCAGGAAATTTAATATAAAATGGATAAACAAGAAAGGTCGCTTCAAAAATCGAAAAGCTATGTAATGGTTTTAGGTGGTATTTCTTTAGTAATGGCACCCTTATTAACATTTATAGGTTGGGGTATTTCACACGATAGTGTATCTGCATTTTTCGCCTTCAATTTTTTACATCAAGACACAAATGGTACCATACATCTCACAGCAAATTCGAACCCGGCCTTAGTTTTTAGATACTATCTTCTACCGCACTATTTTATTTATGCCTCAATGCCAATTTATATTGCACTAAGTTTGACCTTGATGAATTTAACCTTTAGAAAAACACCCTGGTTCCCCTTTCTTGGCGCAATTCTATCGATCATTGGCGGAGTGTACTTTATTGGCGTATTGGGAGCTTATCTTTCAAGCCCTATCGGCAGCGTAATTTTAACGACCATTTTGAAAGTGTCATTTGCTTTGTGTCTTTTTGTTTTTGTAGGTAACATACTACTAGGAATATCACTATACAAAACGAATGTGACACCAAAATGGACTTCATTGCTTTTCATCAGTGGCAATCTGCTGATTTTAATTTTTCCTGGAATTGAAAATTGGATGACATTAGGTTCTTTAATGATGGTAATAGCAATGTTTCCACTAACTAAAGTGATACTAATAAAACAATTAGCATTACAAAGGCAATTAAAATAATTTTATGCAAGTACCATTGTTTCAAACCTTCCTGTGCTTCGACAGGTTTCGCAACGACCTTATTTAACTTAACTGGATTTTCAAGACCTTGGTTCTGTGCAATTAGAAAACTCTTTATTCGTAAAAAAAGGAAATGTCTGAAATTTTATTTTGAATTTCAAAGGTTTGACCTGGGAAATAATTACGAGATGTATTTAAAACAAGGATAAACTAATTCTTTAAATAAATAAAACTTCGATAAAATGAAAAAGATGATTTTAGTATTGACGTTCTTCTTGATTTCATCACTTATAAGTTTTGGACAATCGAAAACTTTAGCTGATGACAAATTGAAGAACCAAATTGTCGCTCTTGAAATGGAAGCTTGGAAAGCATGGCAAAATAAAAATTCCAATTGGTTTAAAGAAAATGCCATTGATGAATGCCTGTGGGTGACCCCGGCAGGTGTCAGTAATAAAGCAGACTGGATTAAGACAGGTGCAAGTGGTTGTGACGTGAAGACTTATTCGTTAGACAATTATCAGTTAGTTATTTTAAGTAATAAATCGGTTGTTATAACCTATACAGCTGTTGTAGATGCAGTTTGTGGCAATTATAAACTACCCAACAAAATGAGGGCTTCGGTAACCTATGTTAAACGAAAAGGGAAATGGTTAGAAGCATTCTATATGGAGATGCCCATCAATGACTAAAAGATAAAAGAATTGTTGCATCGGGGTAGAACAAAAATGAAGAGTCCGGAGATACGGAACACAATATTGAATTTTTTCAATCAATATACTACAGATATAAAATCTTACCTGGAAAAATAACAGTTATGAAATACAACATTGTAAAGTTTTACGTACTGGTTCAATTGTTTCCATTGCTGCTGTCTGCACAAAAGAATGATACGATGGTTATTACTGCTAATACAATTAATGTATCGCAGTTAAAAGAGGGGAAATCAAATTACCTGGTTTATTTTGTTAAAGGAGAAAATGGATCTGCGGCTGATGTGCAGCTTTGGCATATTGATGTAAAGAGGGAACAGTTTAATAACAAGGAAGTGATTACGGTTGCTCAAAATTGGGATTATAAAGATTCTTTGGTTCATACTGCAAAGTCTATTTGTATGGCAAATGATTTTAAGCCGATTTATCATGAATCATGGTGGAAAACCCGGGGTAAACAGGCGTTTGATTTAATGGAAAACAAAGTTTGGGTAAATGATGTGGAATTGACCAGTGCCGACACTAGTGCCCGTAAGAAGTATATCTTTACATCCTTTCAGTCAGCAAAGGATTATTTCTTAAACTGGCATTTAGACCTGGAGGTATTTAGTACGCTGCCATATAAGAGCAACCGCACGTTTTTAATTCCATTTTATGAATTTGGTTATGATATACCACGGAATATTACTTATTCCGTTACCGGTGAAGATATATTGATGTATGCTGGAAAGAAAATAGCCTGCTGGCTTTTGACGCATGAAGAGCCGGGAAACAAGGAGATATTTTGGATAAGTAAGGAAACCAAAGAAGTATTAAAGCTGGCGCAGCAGCTCAGTGACAACATGTACCGTTATAAAATAAAATTAACATGAAATGGGTGAGCGGAATGCTTTAAGGCCTTCTCAGTACTGAAAGTTTTAAAGATGTCTTTTTATTTATAGAATGTTATTTTTTGCAATCACTCTTTTTTGTTTCGGCTGTTTCGCCTGCTAGCGTTAAATATCAAAAAATGGGTCGGAGGGTAAAATAAAAAGGGTTTCAACAATTAGCTGAAACCCTTTACCATACTTTGTGACCGCGTTAGGATTCAAACCTAAAACCTTCTGATCCGTAGTCAGATGCTCTATTCAGTTGAGCTACGCAGCCATTTTCTTCATAGAAAAATAAGATTTGATCCCATTTTTTTATTCGGACGGCAAAAATAGAGATTTATTTCATTCATCCCAACTCTTTATGCATTTTTGCTGGCAAACAAGGGTATGAAATTTATTTTTAAGGCCATTGGTAAACCGCATGAGTCATTTGTGAAGGAGGGAACAGATATGTTTACCAAAAGAATTGGCAATTATTTCAATTGTGACTGGCATATTATGCCCATGCCCAAAAATGCTGGCAGCCTGGGAGAAGCTGAATTGAAGAAAAAAGAAGGGGATTTGATTTTGCAGTCATTGCAAAAAGATGATTACCTGGTTTTACTGGATGAAAGAGGCAAACAAATGACCAGTGAAGCGCTGGCAGCTTTCATACAGTCGAGGGCCAATGAAAGTACAAAGAATGTGGTTTTTTTAATTGGTGGTGCTTATGGAGTAAGTGAAGAAGTGATGCAGCGAGCCAATTATAAATGGAGTTTGTCGCAATTGGTTTTTCCACATCAACTGGTAAGATTAATTTTGGCTGAACAGGTGTACCGGGCCTGCACCATTATCAAAAATGAAAAATACCATCATCAATAAAATTATTTCATGGATATTAGTATAACCCTGCTCATCGTCATCGTTACCTGCATTGTTTCCTTTATCAGTTTCAGCAACCAGGACCTGTTGAACAAGCTCATCTTTTACCCGCCTGCAGTTACGGAACAAAAACAATGGTATCGCTTTATCACCAGCGGTTTTATTCATGCTGATATGCCGCACCTTATTTTTAATATGTATGCCTTGTATGTTTTTGGCAGTGGCGAGTATGGTGTGGAAGCCCAGTTCATGCAAATATTTGGTAGTAGTGGGAGGTTGCTTTACTTACTTATGTACTTATTAGCACTGGCTGCATGTTTAGTACCTACTTACGAAAAGAACAAAAACAACAGTAACTATAGAAGCCTTGGTGCATCTGGTGCTGTATCAGCAGTGGTGTTCGCTTCCATTTTATTTAAACCACTTGGGTACATGGGATTGGTGTTTATTCCGGTTTACCTGGTGAGTTTCCTTTTCGGGCTTTTGTACCTGGGTGTATCTTATTGGCTGGATAAAAAAGGCGGCGGCAATATCAATCATTCGGCGCATATCTGGGGAGCTTTATTTGGGTTGGTCTTTGTGTTTCTTACCTGCAGATTCATTGCGGGCTATCCTATTCTTTCTTATTTTATTGAAAACTTGAGAAGTTTTGATTTAAGCAAGATTGTCACCACGCCTTAAAGTAATTTT
The DNA here is from genome assembly GCA_964505135.1 of uncultured Ferruginibacter sp. Taxonomy (GTDB): domain Bacteria; phylum Bacteroidota; class Bacteroidia; order Chitinophagales; family Chitinophagaceae; genus Ferruginibacter. Next base: position 9,280 of record CAZDHQ010000012.1, on the reverse strand, counting down.
TACAACCTTTTTTGTGGATGATGCATTCAATTTAAATCGGTCGTCAATCCTCATTCCTACAATCCAGATAATTTTTTTATTCATCTCCATCACCCACACATTTTCTTTTTGTGTAAGTGATAATTTTTGATCAATAAGAAAACGGCTGAGTTTCTTTTTTTTACGCATGCCCAGCGGATAGAAGTAGTCACCCTGTTTCCATTTTCTTAATAACAGTGGATACTTGATTTCGGCTGCATTTAATTGTGCAATGGATGGATCAGTTTTGATCTTGTAATTATCTGCATCAATTGTTTCAATTGATAAAACGCCTCCTGAAAAAACGATCTTTTTATCATCCTGTTCGATTAAAACATGGTGAACTTCTGCTGAATTGATTGGTGCAATGATCAACCAGTGGCGGTTTTTAATGATACGATGGGTAGCCGACGCAATGTATTTTCCTGTTTCACTTTCCAGCAAATTAATTACTTCTTCTGTTTGATGTGCTGTGAACCCAAAGTCCTTAATGATTTCGTAAACGATGGTATTAAGTGGTTTTGCTTTCAGCAGCTTTAATACGGGGATATGCCATTCATTTCCTTTTTGCTCCAATAGTTTTTTCTTATGCAGATCAATAGACTGCAGATACAGTAACTCCACTTCCTGCAGGCGACAGATGTTTTGCAGCACATTCTTATCAGCGCCAGGAAAACTTTTTTTTATCAAAGGAAGTATTTCGTTGCGGAATGAGTTTCTTGTATAATCACTGGAAAGATTGGAACTGTCTGTAATGAATGAAATCTTATTTTCATTGGCAAATTGCTCGATGGCTGCTCTTCTTGCAAACAATAATGGCCGCACTATTTGCCCCTGTTTGGGTAAAATGCCGTGCAATCCTGCAATGCCCGTTCCCCTGAAAAAATTCATTGCTACCGTTTCAATATTATCATCTGCATGATGGGCAGTGAGCAGATATTTCAATTGCCTTTCTGCTAATAAATCGTTGAACCACCCATACCTCAAATCTCTTGCAGCGGTTTCAATGGATTTTTTTTCTGCTGCAGCAATGGCTTTTGTATCAAATGATTTTGTGTGAAGGATGACACAGTATTTTTCTGCCAACGCTTTTACAAATGCTTCATCCCGGTCGCTTTCGGCGCCTCTTAATTGAAAATTGCAATGGGCTATTTCAAATGAATAGCCTGATTGGTATACAAGATCAGTTAGCAAAACAGAATCTGCACCGCCACTAACGGCCACCAGTAGCCGATCTCCTTTTTGAAAAAGATTTTTTTCTTTAATGAATGATTGAAATTGGCTGAGTAGATCCATGTTATTTAATCGTCAAATCCGGGCCTTTTAAATGAGCGGGCGCCGGGGAATTGTTGGTCGGTAAGTGCAATGATTTTTTGTAATAATGCCAGCAGGCTGATGGTTTCATCTTCTGTTGCCGGTATCATCGTCATTAGTTTTTGCCAGGCTTCCAGGCTTCGTTCTGCGCCTATCAGGGCTACTTTGGCTGAACCATTGGCGTCGTAAAGTATATCCGGTGAATCATCTTCTGCAAAACGCAGCGAACTCATAGCCCTTTGCAATTTCACCTGTATCTGGTGCATGTACCAGCCCACCACGGCATGGCATTCTCTCATCTCCGCCAGTTCGCTTTTAGATTCTTCTACTGTTTTAATACCCAGTTCAAGCTCGTTGATCATCTGCATGCCTTTGTCTTTCACCAGTTCATATTTTTGCATCAGGTCATGCGCTTTGTCACTGTATTCTTTGGCTGCAATGATCAATGGATGTTGATTGCTTTCCTCTCTTTCTTTTTCCATCGCTGCTGCTTCAGCACTCATCTCGTCTTCCGTAATGCTGTTCAAATCAATACCCATTTCTTCTGCCTTCTCTGTTAGCATGGTGAGTGCATCTGCAAGGCTGCTGCTGATCTCTTCCCAAAGGGATTCATCATCCATATCATCCTCATTGGTCGCACTGCTTTTTTCATACACGGCACATCGGGAAGTAAAGTTGCAGCGTTCACACCAGCGGTCGCAGTAATTGTGAATAAGCGGTATGTTGTTTTGTTTTTCAGCCATTGGAATAAATATTAGCGTGTGAAATGTTTACCAATCTTCCAGTTCTTCCAGTGCACCTCTTAGTTCTCCATAGGCGTGCTTATCTGCTGCTTTCTTGGTTTCTTCCATACCTTTTTTATACACTTCGATGGCAGCAGTATTATCGCCGCTTCTCTCCAGCAATTTACCTAAATGATAGTAGGAACCTGTATAACCGGGCTCTCTTTCCAGTATGGTTTCAAACAGGTTACGGGCTGTAGCATCATCGCCAATTTTCACGTATTCCAGTGCCAGCGCATGTTGCAGGAAACTATCATTGGGAGTGGTTTGCAAAAATTCTTTCAGTTTTTCAATCCGGCTCATAGCGGTTAAAAATTTTTTATGTTTTGCTTTTCATATCACAACAACCATTAACTTTGTATTAGTTGCATAAACAACCTTTTTTAACGATTCAAATTATTTATGCATGAAATAAGCCATAACGAAGTTGTTACAACTAAAATGTTCCCTGGCCAATTCCATGCAACAAAATCAATAAACGTTAACACATGAAAATTTTAGTATGTATCAGTAAAACACCTGATACCACCGCAAAAATAGCTTTCGCTGATAACAACACGAAATTTGCCGGTGAGGGTGTTCAATGGATCATCAATCCGTACGACGAATGGTATGCATTGGTAAGGGCAATTGAATTAAAAGAGGCGGACGCTTCTACGGTTATTCATTTGATAACGGTAGGCGCTGCCGATACAGAACCCATCATCCGCAAAGCTTTGGCATTGGGTGGAGATGAAGCTATTCGTGTAAATGCGGATAGCCATGACAGTTATTATATCGCTTCGCAAATTGCTGCTGTGGCAAAAGAAGGTGGTTATGATTTGATCTTTACCGGTAAAGAAACCATTGACTATAATGGATCGTCCATCGGTGGTATGCTGGCAGAATTACTTGATATGCCTTACCTGAGTCTTGCCACTAAACTTGACAGAGATGGAAATAATGTTACCGTGGTAAGAGAAATTGATGGTGGCGAAGAAACCAATAAAGTTAGTCTGCCCATGGTAGTTAGCTGCCAAAAGGGAATGGCCGAGCAGCGAATACCGAATATGAAAGGCATCATGGGCGCCAGGACAAAACCTTTGAAAGTAATAGAGCCAATAGCAGTGGATACACTTACTTCCATTGCATCCTTTGATCTGCCGCCTGCTAAGGCTGGCGTGAAGCTGGTGCCTGCGGATAACCCGGAAGAATTGGTGAGGTTGTTACATGAGGAGGCGAGGGTGTTTTAAACAGCCCCCTTTCCCCTGAAGTGGGAACTTAGGTGCAGTGTGTATTACAGATTTATAAACTCTTGAAAATTTAAAGACATTTAATATGAGCGTTTTAATTTTTTTAGATCATGCAGATGGACACATAAGAAAAGCTTCGCTGGAAGCGGCTTGTTATGGTGCTAAGATTGCAGAACAAAGCGGCACAACGGCTGAAGGAATTATCCTTGGAAATTATCCAGGTGATATCGCTGCTTTAGGAAAATACGGATTGAAAAAAGTACATACCGTTAACAACCCATCCCTGGATCAATTTGATTCGCAGGTGTACACAAAAATAATTGCAGCTGCTGCGGCTGATGCAGATGTGATTGTTTTGTCCAATAATATTATTGGTAAAGCCATTGCACCAAGATTAAGTGTTAGACTGAAAGCTGGACTGGTTACTGGTGCGGTTGCATTGCCTGATACGGCTAATGGTTTTGTGGTAAAGAAGAATGTATTTAGCGGAAAGGCTTTTGCCAATGTTGCTATCAACACAGCTAAAAAAATCATTGCACTAAATCCCAATGCTTATCCGGTTACAGAAGGAGATGGGGTGGCAGAAGTAGTGCCATTTGAAGCAAATGTAGATGCGTCTAAAGTGGAGGTAACGGCAACGAATAAGGTAGCGGGGGAAGTACCTTTAACAGAAGCGGAAATTGTGGTAAGTGGTGGCCGTGGCTTGAAAGGCCCGGAGAACTGGGGGCTGGTAGAAGACCTTGCGAAAGCATTGGGGGCAGCTACTGCCTGCAGCCGCCCGGTAGCAGATGTACACTGGCGTCCGCATCATGAGCATGTGGGGCAAACAGGTATTGCTATTGCGCCGAACTTATATATTGCGATTGGTATCTCTGGTGCCATCCAGCATTTGGCCGGTGTTAACCGAAGCAAAACAATTGTAGTCATCAACAAAGATCCGGAAGCGCCTTTCTTTAAGGCTGCGGATTATGGGATTGTTGGGGATGCTTTTGAGGTAGTACCAAAGATTACGGAGGCGGTGAAGAAGATAAAGGGGATTTGATAAGCAAGTAAATAATATCTTTATAACCACAGCCTGATGCTGTGGTTTTTTGTAAAGTAACCTTTATGACAAAATTATTTTTTCTTTTAACCCTGATTGCTCTAAAAGTACCAGCGTTAGCCCAGGAAGATTTTCAAGGTAAAATAGCCTATGATGTTAGTGGCGATTTTGATAAAACGCAGCAGGCTGAGATGATTGTGTATTTCAAAAAGGACAAGCTCATGATGTTCTTTTATACTAATGACAAAAGCAAGCCAACTTCAGAGAACGTTTTGATTAATCTAAATGATAAAAAAAGTTTCAATCTAAATACTTTTCAAAAGTCTTTTACTGAAGACACACTTAATATCAATGCAGGTATAGCTATAGTTACTAATTTAGTACCGATCGCCGGGAAAAGAAATTTGTTGGGTTACACCTGTTCCGCATTTAAAAACCCTGCTGCATTAGCGAAAAACAAAAATTCAGATCTTGAACAAATCACTTGCTGGTATGCAGATTCGTTATTATTTCATTTCGACACTTCCATTAGATACGCCCAGACTTTACCAATCTTGTCTAATGGAACAGGTATTTGCCTCGAAACAGAGGTAATAAATAATAGTCTTCATGTTCCACTCAAACTTAGATTTAAAGCAAGGCAGATTGATCGCTTTGAAGTACCTGATTCTATTTTTAATATTCCTTCTGATTATAAATTGAATCAGGGTTGGTCAGTGTCTTATGATTCGGCATCTAGCAAGAGTGACTCACTTCTGCATCAATTAGACTCTTTGAAAAATGCCTCAAGTGGTCAAATTACTCAATCATATCGAAAAAAATCCCATCCCCAAAAGCCAACTTCAAAAAATACCAACAAACAACCCACAAAAACTGCTGCCAATAAGCCAAAAGTATAGTGATCAACCGAAAAAAACCTTAGTTTCGTGGCTGATTTTATGAAAAAGATTGAACTGGAAATAGTTGCCCTTTCTCACAGCATTACCCAAACGCATTCATATGCTGTGGTGCTGGGCGAAGTGAACGGACTACGGCGCTTACCAATAGTAATTGGAGGTTTTGAAGCACAGGCCATCGCCGTGGCACTGGAACGCATGAATCCAAGCCGCCCCCTTACGCATGACCTGATGAAAAACTTTATGCTGGCTTTTAATGTAGAGCTGCATGAAGTAGTGATTAACGATTTGCAGGAAGGCATCTTTTACAGTAAGCTGGTTTGCAGCAGCGAAAATGATACCGTAGAAATTGACTCCCGTACTTCTGATGCATTGGCATTGGCCGTACGTTTTGGTTGCCCCATTTACACTTACGATAACATTTTAGAAAGCGCCGGCATCCTGATGGAGACGGATGAAAAGAAGAAAAAATCAGCGCAGGCTACTGTTACACAGGAAGCCAGTGCCGGTTCCCAGGACGATCTTAAATCAATGTCTGTGCAGGAATTGAACACATTGCTGAATGAGGTGCTGGAGCAGGAAGATTATATCAGGGCCATCGCCATCAGGGATGAACTGAAAACCAGAAACAAATAGCCGCTATCGCCAATCATCATTCACTTTACACTGCAGCATGGTCGTTTTTCCAAATTGTAAAATAAATCTTGGATTACGCATTCTTGATAAACGGCCAGATGGATACCATAATCTGTCCACCGTTTTTTACCCTGTTCCATTAAAAGAATCATTGGAGATTATCCGCAGTGAACATGCCAACCAGCAAGTACTTTTCACTATGTCTGGTAATGCAGTTGAAGGCCCGGAAGAAAGCAATCTCTGCATCAAGGCCTATCATTTATTAAAGAAAGATTTTCCATTATTGCCTTCCATCAAAATGCATTTGCATAAAGCGATACCTTCCGGTGCTGGCCTTGGTGGCGGCTCTGCGGATGGTGCTTTCACATTGGCTTTATTGAATCAAAAATTTCAACTGCATCTGAGCCAGCAGCAACTGATTGAATATGCCTTGCAGTTGGGCAGTGATTGCCCCTTTTTTATTTTGAACCAGCCTTGTATCGCCACTGGAAGGGGAGAGCTGATGAAGCCTGTTGCGTTATCATTATCAGGTTATTATTTGGTATTGGTAAATCCTGGCATTCATATCAATACAGGCTGGGCATTTACCGAATTAAAAAAATACCAGGCCCTGCCCATGGACTCAGGTTTAGATGTCATCATTGCTACACCTGTAGATAAATGGAAAGATCAGTTGATCAATGATTTTGAGCAACCAGTTTTTGCCCATCATCCTGAAATAAAATCAATTAAAGAGCAATTGTATCAGTATGGTGCTGTATATGCATCCATGAGTGGCAGTGGCAGTACCGTATTCGGCTTGTTCAATAAAACAGTTGACCGTATTGATTTTCCTCAACAATATTTCGTGAAAACAGTATTGCTATGATCAATTTTGTTACAATTAACATAAATGAAATTGCCTTTAAATAATTGTTACATTCATGTCAAAGCTTTTGGATAAATTGCAAGATTCAAATCAAATTTTACAAATGAAAATTTACTATCTACTGAGTGCTGCCCTTATGATTAGTGTTGCCGGCAATGCACAAACTTCTGTGAAAGAAGTAAGAGAATCCATTCCTAAAAACTGGCACCAGCTTGACCACGCTACTACTGGTTATTATGGTATTAGTCTCGACAAAGCTTACAGTTTCTTAAAAGCAAAAAAATTAAAAAGCAGGAAAGTAATTGTTGCGGTTATTGATAGCGGTATTGATACCCTTCATGAAGATTTAAAATCCATTTTATGGACCAATCCAAAAGAAATTCCCGGTAATGGTATTGATGATGATGGCAATGGATATGTAGATGATATCCATGGTTGGAATTTTTTGGGCGGAAAAGATGGTCGCAATGTGAAGGAAGACAGCTACGAAGCTGCAAGGGTGTATCACAAACTAAAAGCAAAATTTGAGAATGTAACTTCAGACGCTTCCTTATCTGCTGATGAAAAGGCGCAGTATGAAATATATAAGAAAGCAGAAGAGAGAGTAGTAGGTGATGTAAGCCCTGCTGAGGCTGCTTTTATAAAAAAATTATTGCCTGATTTTAAAGCAGGTGATTCTGTGGTAAGAAAAGAAATTGGCAAGGAAGAATATTCCTGCAATGATTTGACCAACTATAATCCAACCGATCCTGCTGCTAAAAAAACAAAAACTTTTTTAGTGCAATTGTGCAAAGCAAACGGAACCGAAGATATTACCAACCAGCAGATCATTGAAGAGATTGAAGGACGTTTAAGAAAAGCAGAATCATCAGAGATAGCGCCAAAAGATTATCGTGGTGAAATTGTGAAGGACAATGAAGCTGATATCAACGACCGCTATTATGGTAACAATGATGTGATGGCAAACACACCCATGCATGGTACCCACTGCTCCGGTATCATTGCTGGTGTAAGAAACAATGGAAAAGGTGGTGATGGTATTGCTGATAATGTAAACATTATGATGATACGTGCAGTACCTGATGGGGATGAACATGATAAAGATATTGCCAATGCCATTCGCTATGCTGCAGATAATGGAGCACAGGTAATCAGTATGAGCTTTGGTAAAGACTTTTCTCCTGAAAAGAGCTGGGTGGACGATGCAGTAAAATATGCAGAAAGTAAAGGGGTGCTAATGGTACATGCAGCAGGTAATGATGCAAAAAATGTAGATACTACGGATAACTTTCCAAGCCCGGTATATTTGGATAAAACCGGACGTTCAGCTAACTGGATTACCGTAGGAGCAAGCGGCGATCCTAAAAATGGCGGCATCACAGCTAATTTTAGTAATTACGGAAAAAATGAAGTGGATGTATTTGCGCCGGGAGTTCAAATTTATGCAACATTGCCAGGTGGTAATACTTATGGAAAATTATCCGGAACAAGTATGGCTTGCCCGGTGGTAGCTGGTACGGCAGCCTTGCTGATGGAATACTTTCCTCAATTGAGTGCAAAACAGATTAAGTATGTAATTGAAAAATCAGCTGTAAGTCCCGATATTGATGTAACCAATCCAGGTACGGGGGATAAAGTGAAGTTGAGTGAGATCAGCAAAACCGGCGGTTTATTAAATGCCTACCAGGCAGTTAAACTGGCGAGTACTTTAAAAGGTGAACGTGCTGTTGAAAAAGAAGTACTGCCAAAATCAAAACTAAAAAAGCCAATCAAAGGATAAACCGGTTTAATTGTAAACTATATTGTGCCGGGTTAACAGCCCGGCATTTTTATTTATACAAAAAATACACTATTATGAATACGCCAAAACCATCACCCACCACACATCCAGGGTATTTTCAGCGGTATATTGCATTGGTGCAGGAAACTGATTTGTCCGAGGCTTTTAGTAACCAGCGAAATGCTTTAGAGAAATTACTTGGATCTATCAATGATCAAAAATCAAACCATGCTTATGCAGAAGGCAAATGGACTTTGAAAGAGGTATTGCAACATATTATTGATGCAGAAAGAATTTTTAACTACCGTGCACTCTGTTTTGCAAGAGGAGAAAAGCAAAACCTGCCTGGCTTTGAAGAAAATGATTATGCAAATAATTCGTTTGCAGGTAACCGCAAGTGGGATGATTTGGTTAAAGAATTTTGGGCCGTGCGGCAGTCAACAGAACATTTATTCGGCAGTTTTAATCCATCTGTGTTGGAAAATATTGGAACAGCCAATAACAATACCAATACGGTAAGTGGTATCGGCTTTTTAACCATCGGCCATTGCCTGCATCACCAGAAAATTATTGAGGAGAGATATTTGTAACGATATTATCTACAAGGGGTAAGTTAAATAGCTTACCCCTTTCATTTTCATAAAGGCTATCTTAACCCTAAACTAAAGGTGATTATACTGCAGGTTCGGCTATTTTCCATCTCTTTAAATAA
>CAZDHQ010000011.1:5101-17856 GCA_964505135.1 uncultured Ferruginibacter sp. | reverse complement strand
GCCAATATATCCTTTGCATACTTTGTGTTATGAAAGTCAAAACTTAAATCAGGTGTGTTGTTTTGAAAGGAGTTGATTTGGTTTTCGTATTCTGTGATCCTGTTATTCCGGTTATAGTTTACTGCCAGTATTGCTGCCAGTTTGGTTCTGCCAAAGCTTTTATTGAAACCTCCGTTAATTAAAAAGCTTTGATTAAGCGCTGTGTTTAAACCAGCACTGTTTTTATCCGCATTCCAAATATTAGAAAAGTCTTTTGCGTAAGCAGTTTTTTGTTCAGGGGACAATGCATCAAAAACTGATTTCAATGGAATGTTTGAAGGAAGTGCTCTTACACCATTATCAAAGCCAAGGAAATCTGTATTACTGCCTTTATAACTGTAAAAATCCTTACCAAGAGTTTGTGTATTGAAACCGGTACCCACCTGCACGTTTAAGAAATTTTTTGCCGGCACGTCTTTGGTATTTACCTGTATCAAACCTCCTGCCCATTCTCCTGGCAATTCAGGAATGAAAGCTTTATTAACAATGATATTATCAATCATTGCAGATGGCAGAATGTCAAAGCTGAATGTTTTTCTATCCGGCTCTGTGCTGCTCATTAATATACCATTGATCATTGCCTGGTTATAACGATCAGCCAAACCACGTACGATTAAGTACTTTCCTTCCTGTATAGAAGTACCCGGAACTCTTTTTAAAACCTCGCCGGTATTTTTATCTGGTGAACGCCTGATGGCTTCTGCACTGATCACCTGCGCTACCACCGGTGTATTTTTTTGATAAGCGATTAGCGCATTAACAGTTTCTCTTTTTGCTGAAGAAGAACGCACCACCACATTGGTTTCTGTTTTAGATGCAGCTTCCATTTGGATATCCAGGTTTACTACTTTATCTGCAGCTACTTCTACATCTGTTAATTCTTTGGCAGCATATCCAACTGATGATAATTTAATGGTGTATTTACCTGCATCTAAATTGATAACAAAATACCCATCCGTATTTGAAATAGAAACTGATTTTGCATTACCAACAGAAACGGAAACACCAGCCAGAGCAAAGCCAGTTTTAGAATCTGTTATTTTTCCTTCAACCTTTCCTTTTTGTCCAAATGATGAAATAGTAGTTAGTAAGAGTACAATACAAATCGAGATCCGGCTCATTCCTTAAATTTTATGCAAAGAGACGGCTTGAATGTTACGGCAATGTAACCGGACTGTTACCGAAATGTTACCACAATATTACTGGAATGTTAAGGGGTGTTAAAACCGGAACTGCAGACGTCCTGTAAAAATATTATCTTTTACATCGGAAGTAAAACCTGCTAACTGAGTGTTTTCATTTTTTACAATAGCATAAAATAGACTCAGCCGTACCACAGGAGTTACCAAATAATTATAACCGATATTAAGCGTACGATATTTGATATCTGCGGCATTCAGATTAGATCCTGCTTTCCCTATATCCATTCCACTTACGTTAGTATTAGGATCGTACCAATCATATTTTAGTACCAGTTGGTGTTTTAAAGAAAACAAATGCTGAAGAAAATATAAATAAGCTCCATTAAAATGGCGGCGATAAAAACCATCATACCCATTCATAAGAGCTACAGGTGTTTCAGAACTTGTGGCAGTGGCGGTTTGTATTCCATACATATATTCCGCCCTTAGTTCGGTAAAGCCGATATGATTTTTAATTTTCAGTTGTGCATCAGCGCCCTTGTAGATTCTGGGTGAAATTTTGCCTTGGTTGCTGGCAGAAGAATCCAGTGTAAACGTTTTTGAGTTATCTGCTGTTGTTGTAACGGATACGTATTTAGTATTTTGCAATAACCCCCCATTTAAGTAGGATATGGCCGCCGAAAAAGTTAGTGCATGATTTAACGCCAGGGGCTTAAGTGATAAGCGGCTTATAAAATCTTTTTTATTATCAAAATCTGCTGCTGCAGTTATCCCCTGTCCATTAAAAAAACCGGCATCCAGTTTTATATATTTTAAAGGATGCTTATCTCTTCTCACTTCAAATGACACCATTGCTCCAAGGTCACGCTCACTCTTCATTAGTATCTGGCTCATCCTGCCACGGTCAGGAGTTTCCCTGTCTACACTTGCAAGGTTTACTTCGTAGCTAAATGGCCTGGCAAACATACCAATGGTAAAAGAAAAAAGTTTAAACTTGTTTTCAAAAACTCTTCCCCATACATCTCTTACAGTAAGCGCCCTTTCATTAGCATCAAATTGAAAAACAAATTGCACTCCGGGATTATTTTGATTATCAAGGTGTAAATAATCTACCCTTATCCTGCTGCGGCGCAGCATGAAACGATTGCTTACATGTGGATTGAAATCACCGCCTTCAAAGCTTTTGGCACCATCAGCTTCAGCTACCTGGAACTGTGGCTGGATATATCCGCTCAGCCTTAGGTGATCATATTTTTTGTAGATATTTAATAGCCCTTTACCAGCTTCCTTAGTGGTATCTAGCATATCCATCAGGAACTGGGCATTAGAAGTAACTGCAGCAGCAATAAGCACTACAGTTAATAGCAATATTTTCCTCAAGCAAAGAAATTTGAGTGCAAAAAAACGAAATGTTATGCAATGAGCCGGTATTTTATAAGGAATTATAAAACAAAATGAGCTTCTTGATATCGTCCAGGTTTTTAAAACTCATTTTATTGGTTTCCAACCATTGCTCTTATCATTCATAAGATCAAGCAGTGTATCTTTATCTTTTTTTAGCTTAGTTAATAAGCTCTCTTTATAGAGATATAGGGTTTCAGTACTGCTGAATTCTTTTTTTATTTCACCTGACATCAGGTCTTTTGTTTCCTTATAAATTCTTCGCTCACATTTTAGCAATTGCAACTTTCCGTCTGTCAAAACCTGGTAGTAAGTGTTTTGATCGTTATTATCAACCGTGGTATAGTTACACCGAAACCTTACTTTATCCAAAGTGGGCTTTGATAGATCATTAAATACAAATTCCCGAACCTGGCCTTTTTTTAAAACAAGAGGCTTCGCTTCTTTCCCAATTAAAGCAATAATATCCTGAGATGCCATATTAAATTTTACCGCTACACTGTCGTACTGCTGGCCGTTAGAAAGCGTAAGAACAGCTACAGCAAATTCATCAAAAAAATAGGGTGAGCCATCAACCCCAGACATATCTCCCGGAAAAGGCCTTCCGTCGAAAGTATTGATGCCAATATTCTGATCGAAATTAAATGGCTTGTTTGCTGGTGCCGGATTTACATCGGCAGGAGATAGCTGACAAAACAATTGTTTGTAGGGCAGTAAAATAATTAATGCCGAACCAAGATATTTTTTCATGATAATGTATTTAATAAAATAAGAGGCCTTTCGGCCTCTTATAAAAATAATATTTAATTACTTATTATTTTGGATTTTTTACAGGAGCACTTCCAGCTGCTGGCGGATTATACGCCAACTCATTATCAGGAACATCCCAGTAATCTAAGAAGCCATAATCAATAGTGGCTTTTGTGTTTACTTTTCCAGTAAAGTCAACTACTACACAATTTGTTCTACCAACACCTGGTTCAGTTATTTTTTGTCTTCTTGCATCGTAGAATGATAGACCTCTAAATGCTAAAGCAACACGTCTTTCTCTCCTTAATTCTTCTTTAGCCTGGGCAAGATTTAAACCAGTGCCTGCAACTGCTGGTAATCCAGCACCAAAGTAATCTCTAACTTCATCAATTATCGATAACCCAGCTTCAATTTGATTTGTATTAATCAATGCTTCGGCTTTCATCAATGCATTTTCTTCGTAAGAACCTGCCAGGGGTAATTCAAACTCACCGGGAGCTGTGTTTGCATAAATGTAAGCATCTCCTCCATTACCCCCATTATACAAAGTATAGCGGGTATTAAAGGCATTACCACGATCAGCGTTACCAATCCAGGTGGTACCTTTTTTCAGGTTTTGATCAATTCTTTTATCGCCCACTTTAAATTCCTGCACCCATCTTTCACTTAATTTATATCCGCCACCTCCGGGAGCTGAGCTTTGTACCCTTGAGGCTACTGTTCCGCTATTAGTAGGAAGAAAATCACCTGCAGCATTTGACCTTCCTGCGAAATAACCATCATCTGGTCCTAATCCTTCATTAGTAAGGTTCAAAATATTGGTCCAGTCTGCACCAGTCATTTGATCAAGCGTTTTATTTACCAGGATATTGCGAGCCTTCATTGTTTTTATATTCTTTACCCATTCAGTGTTGGAAAAATAACCTTTCCCATCCTGGCAGAATGAAGGAATTAACTTAGAAAGAATTGCATTATACCCATCACCTGTAGCTGAAGACAAATCTGTGATAGCAAGATCAAACTGCTTATTAGATTCTGCTATTATTTCTTCTTTAGATACATAGTTTCCGTTAGTAAAACCAGTTGATTGGTCATTAATGAGCCCGGCGTAATAAATAGAGCCAATTCGAGCGTAAGCATAACCTTTCCAAAAATGACACCATGCGTTTAATGTTGCAATTTTAGCTGATTCATCTGTAGAAAAGGTAACAGAAGGCAGGACTTCCATTACGGAGTTACAGGCGGTGATCAAGTTATACATGTAAGCCCATTCATAGTATGGAAAGTTTTGCCCCTGGTTTTCGTTCACATTCACCGAACGGAAGAAGGTATAAAACTTGTTTGGGTTATTTGGATTCAGCAGAACGGATCCGTCATCCAGCGTAATTTTATCAGGACAGCCAATTTGGTTCAAGAAAGAGTTAGCTGCCTCTGCACCAATTACATCACCCAACAGCTCATGAAAGCCCATAGCGCCTGACCAAAAAAGACCAAAAACACCATCGCTGTATTTAAGGTTTTTAAAGCCGTTTACATACACTGCACCCTGGGCAAGTGAAGTTATACCCTGTTCTGTTGTTGCAGCATCAGGGGTGGGTTCATTCGGGTTCTTAACATCAAGTTGCTTTTTACAACCCAAGCCAAGTACCGATATGGAAAGTAGTATTAAAAATATTTTTTTCATCTTATAATAAGTTTAGTTAAATATTAGAAACCAAGATTTAGTGACACCTGGTAAGATTTGATATTAGGGATTGAGTTGTGGTCAACACCACGATCCCATGCTGAGTTAGATCCTCCTGAGCTAATCTCTGGATCCATCCCCGAGTATTTGGTAATTGTAACAATATTTCTTCCACTAAATACTACCTGTGCACGGTTGATACCTTTAACTTTAAAGAATTTAGCAAGATCTACTGCTACTGCTAAATTTCTCAAACGTCCAAAACTTGAGTTTTCATAGAAGTAGTTTTTAGTACCGTTTCTTGATACCTGTGCGTAAACCCCACGATAGAAAGCACTCCATGCACCTGTTTCACCATTGATGGTAATAGGTTTATCATAATCAACATGAATACCATCCCGGTACATCCATTCCTTAGTTTGATTATACAGGTGAGCACCGTAAATCCAGTCCCACTGCATATTAAACCGCAGCCAGCCTCCTAAAGTAACTTCATTAATAAAGGCCATATTGAACTTAGGATTAGGATCTCCAAAGCTATATTGACCAGGTGTTACATAAGGTTGTTTGTAATTTGGCTTATTCGGATCAGAGTACACCACCCAGCCATTGCTGGCAACAGCAAAACCAGCCTGGTCTTCTTTTGCAATATAAGGCTGTCCGGTTTCGGGGTTTACCTGGTCAACAGAATGAAGCATTAAATAACCAAACAACTGCCCAATTTTTTTACCTGCATCCAATACAATACCACTACTTCCAGCATTAGAAATAACTACTACCGGCTTATCCTTCACAAATGAAATTTCTGAAGATTGCTTACTAAAGTTGGTAGTAAAGTTCCAGTTCAGTTTTTTGGTAGAAAGAACATTTACATTTAAAGATGCCTGGATACCATTTGACTTAAGACCAAAAAGGTTATCAACCACGGTACCAACACCTGTTGAAGGAGCCGCATCAGCTTCCCAAATAGCGTTATTAGTTTTTCTTGACCAGTAGGTAAATCCTATATTAAAAGTTTTAAACCAGTTACCATTTGATCCTTTGATAGACAAGTCGGTTCCATATTCATTTTCTTCAGAAACTTCCACTGACAAATTTGGATTAGGGCTTGCAACTTTAAACGCAAAAGCTACGTTATCACCCATGGTATTGGTATTGAGCGTAATATACCTTTGGAAAGGACCAGGCTGGATACCTGCTTTTCCATAACCAGATCTTAGTTTAAACTCTGTAATTACATTTGAAATGCTTGAGTTACGCCAAAAATTAAATGAGGAAACTCTTAAATATCCGTTATAGTGGCCAAATGTGAAGGGCTTTGAACCTCTTCCAAAAGCTGAAGAATAATCTGATCTAAAACCACCGGCAACACCAAAATACTCGCCATAGTCAAACTTTTGGTCAAACAAAAATCCATAAGTAACAAATGGAGTTTTTGTATCGGTTACTACTCTTGTGTTTGCCATCTGAGACATTGTAAAAGGAGTAAATGAAGGCGCATCAGTTCCATAAGCTACGAAACTGTTCAACTCATTTTTACGATAATCAAAACCGCCGTATGTGGTAGATTTAAGCGGAATTTTCAACCCCAGGTCATTGTCAAAGTCTATCCTTGCTGTTAATGAAGGAAGGAAGTTCTGAAAAACTGTTCTGTAACGTTGAAGGTTAATCTCGCCAGATTCGCTAGCAGTACTTGGTGAACCTGCACTGTATCTTGGTGAGTAATACTCAAGCCAATATTGCCAGTAGTCAGCATTTTTATTGTTGTCTTGTGCGTCAATAGTGTACTTAATCTCCTGGTTTTGGTAGTTAATACCATATTTAACATCCGCTTCAAAGAGTTTCAAGAATCTGTAATTCAGGTTGAAATTTTGAACCATATCCACTTTTTGGTCTTTTGGATGGCCGTAAGTTGATTGAAAAAATGGATTATAACCATTTACGCCAACAGCATCACCAAAATAAGCTCCCACTTCTCCATCAGGACTCTTAAATTCATAGTTAGCAAAAGGTCTGGAGTTTGTTAATGCATACATTATGGTTCTCCCTGTATTATCCAACAACGTGTTATTTGTGTAAATAACCTGGGTTGTTGATCTAAACCTTAAATTTTTTATTAACTCGATCCCAAAGTTAGCAGAAAGATTACTGCGACTATATTTACCATTACTTTTGAAAACACTCTCCTGCCTGCTGTCAGAGGCAGAAATATTAAAGTCCATTTTCTCACGGGAGCCGTTTATAGAGATCGAGTTATTGTAAGTTTTTGCCGTTTGAAAAAACATTTTAAAGTGATCATAATACTTTAGATTTTTATCATAAGGCTTATTATTATTATTAGCAGGATCCAAACTGTTCCAAACCACATTTTCCTCATAAGTACTTAGCTCCTCATTAAATTGCAATGGATCACCTGAACTTCCCAATACATTATTTGATGCATCAGTTTCCAGGCTATGAAATTTAGCTTTTGACAAATTACCGTTGTGATTGATTAGACTATTATAGGCTAAACTACTGGAGATGTCAATGTTCGTTTTACCGCCTTTACCTTTTTTAGAAAATAACTGAATTACGCCGTTTGCACCCTGTGCACCATATAATGATGCAGCAGCTGCACCTTGTATCACCTCAACTCTTTCAATGGAAGTAAGGTCTAGGGATGCAAAGTCTGCTTTTATTTCAATACCATCCAGCATTATCATTGGATAAGTACCACTCTGAATTGTGTTAATACCACGTAACAGGATATTTACAGGCTGACCAGGATTACCGTTTACAGAGCTAATCTGTGCACCGGGCACCATACCAACCAGCGCCTGATCAATTGAGGCTGTAGGCGCCGCAGGTAATTTGTCTGCTGAAATAGATTCAACTGCAATACCCAATTTTTTCTTGCTGGTAGCAACACCCGTACCTGTAACAACTACTTCGCTTAATGCTTTGGAATCTTGCACTAATTTAATGTCCAACGATTCGCCTGCAGAAAATTTTACCGTTTGTGAAATGTGACCAACTTCGGTAACTTCAACAACACCGCTTGAAGATTTGGCTTTTAGTGTGAATGACCCGTCTGTTCCAGTAACAGCGATACTCTTCTCGCCTTTAACCCGAATGGTAGCTCCAACGACCGGAGATCCATCCTTGGAATCCGTAACCTTACCACTAATGGAGGTTTGGGCAAGTACGGATATTGTGCTGCACAGAAGTACAGCAAATAGTACTGCAATTTTTCTCATAAAATCTGTTTTGGTTATAGAAATAAAAATCTAATATAAACAAAGATTAACAAATCCTTAAAAAAAACAAGACAGATTAAAATATTTTCCGCTGCTTTTCAAACATTTATTTTTAATTTATATGATTTTATATTTTTATATTGCCGCTTATATCAAAAAAAAGCCGCTTCTAACTGAAGCGGCTTGCTATTTTTAATATTATTAAAAACTAATATCCGTATGTTTTAAACTCAACCTTATCCACTGCTACTTCGTCTCCATTATTTCCTCCATTAAGCTCTACAAAGTACCTTAAGGCAAATCTTCCAGAGTCAGGTTTATTAAGCCCGGTAACTGTGGCTTCATATTTTGTCCAGGTGGTGGGAAAATCGCCAGGACCTGTTACCTTATATAACGGATTAACATCAATTAAAGGCTTAGTGAAGTTGCCGATGTCTTTAGAAGTGGTGCCAATGCTGTCAGACCCGTCAAAAATATTCAACCTTAACTGCAGGCGATCTCCATAGGATCCGTTTGCTCCATAACCGATAGACCCATGTGATACCGTATAAAAGGATATCTTGTCACCATTCTGTAATAAAAGCTTTGGAGAAATGGCCCAATTACTAATGATCGAGTTAGGATGATCACCAAGATCAGCGCCAGATGCTGTATAGTCTGAATAAAGTAAATGAGCACTATCAAAAGGGGTGAATCCATTGGGTGTTTCTGTATCTATGTTCCAGCCACCATTTGCCTCGTCACTTAAATTGATAAATTTCCAACCCTGCGCCTGTGCTGCCCCCATACTTTCAAAACTCTGAACAAAAGACTGGTTGGTTACTACCACTGGAGGTGCAGGAGTTGGTTTATCTTTTGAGCATGACGCCGCTACTACTGCTGCAGCCAGTGCTATGCTTGTATATAAAGTTGATCTTTTCATAATTTTCTTGATTTGCTTACAATTATCTTGGCTTTACATAAGTGAGGGTGTCTGTTGATAGTCTTGCTGCTGGCCCTGCACCCCAGGTGAAAGAAATATAAAATGTTTTGGTATCCGGATCGTAGCGGCTATCATAACCCGGTGCATTTTTTGCACCGCCAGAGCTGGTGATGGTTACAGGATAAGGTGGGTTTCCTGTATTATCAATTTGCAATACTGGATTTCCGATACCTATTTGGCTATTTCCATCTCCCCATACCGGCAACTTTGCAAAGGAGACTGAAGTAGCACCGGCTGTAACAAGACTCATTTGTTTACCGCTGAAATTTCCAGTAAGTGTTGCATCGCCTGCCCTTAATGAATAACCTTTATAACTATACACCCCATCCCAGTCATTTTTAATTGCTACAGCTACAATGCCTGATCCTAAATTGGAACTGATTAAATAACCCGCAGGTACTTTTGCTATTTGGAAACCGATCGCAAAATCATTTCCCAGGAAAGATCTTGGGTTAAGTTTAACACTAAGGTATCCGGTATAAGATCCCTTAGGTATAGTTACTACATAGCCTGAGCTATCAGCAGGATTTAAAATCGTATATAGATTACCGGGAGCTACATCATGTACTGTTCCATTGGCCTCGTTGTAACTGCCAATCAGTGCCGGATTCAGCGTTACAGAAACATTTACATCTTCTGCAGCCCTTGATGGTAATTGAATTGGCACCAACTCCAGCGTGGTATCTTTATCCACATTGTCAAACACCAATACCAGGTGATTGTCTGTGGAAGTAGCCGTTAAACCAATAGACACTACCTTTTGATCTCCCTGCGAACGCAGGGACTGTATCTTACCGTCATCATAATCTTTGTCTTTTAAACACCCTGCAAAAAACACTGCCGATGCTATCAGACTGAATATTTTGGAATATATTTTCATAATGAATGTTTTTAATGATTAGCGTTTAGGGTTGCCAGAAAATTTTAGAAGTAAAAGCATTTATGGTTCCCTGTTGGTTTACGTTATCTGCATTGGTAGTGTATTCGCTCTGCGGATATAACAGCCTTACAGGTAATGTGCTGCTCACACGGCTTTCGTTTTGAGAGATGTAGGTAGTGCCCAATGCATCCACCAATCCTGAACGCTGCAAGAAGTTAGTTCTCCTGATATCAGAGTAAGACTCCAGCGGATCAATAGTAGTATTGGCAATGTATTTTTGAATAAGGATCAGATCTATTCTATCATTGAGTGCTGTTGCACTTGAATAATCAGCTATGCCGCTGTCTTCAATGTAGGTTTCTAATGCTGCATCCACATCTGCTGCACTTATGCCCAATAACAGGAAGGATTCTCTCATGGCAGTATTAAAAGTTGCTCCTGCATTACCTGTCATCCATCCACGTGCCTGGGCTTCAGCTAAGAAAAACAAGCTTTCGTAAGACGGCATGATCCATTGATCTTGTGAAGGACTTGACAAAATACCAGGACCAAAATAAGAAGCAGATGCGCCTGGCAGTAAATCACCGGGAGGTAACCCGTACACATTGCCGAAGTAACCACTTCCGGCAGGAGCAAAAAATCTTCCCAGCCTTGGATCATTGGTTACGCCGAGCAGCGTTACAATAAAGTCGTTGGCATTTGTACCGGTAGTTGCTTTAACACCAGTGGGCGTATATCCATAGTTGGCATAAAAAGGAGACTGCTTATTGATTTCATTTGCATATCCTGGATTTACTGAAACAGTTTCTCCTGCACCCAGTACACCACCGTTCGCTTCAATTTTTGCAATTTCTGCTGCACGGTTTGGCGTAGCTACCTCAGATTGGCGAACTAACAGGCGAAGCTTTAATGTATTAGCAAATTTAATCCACTTGCCCTGGTCACCATGGTTCACAATATCAGCTGGTTTGAATTTGATGGGTGCAGGCTTTTTCATGTACTCAATAGCAGTATCCAGTTTCTTTTGCAGGTCTGCATAAATATCTTCTGCCTTATCATAAGCAGGACGTGGATATAAATCAGTTTGAAAAGCCTGTGAGTATGGGATATTACCAAAAAGGTCTACTAGATCCTGGAACATTTTAGCTGATAAGATCATAGAAGCTGCAGCTACCGTGGTATCGCCTGTTGCAAGTCCTTTTACAGTAGCCCTGTTAAGGTCATACAACACGTTATAGCTGTTAAGAAACAAGGTATTGCCAAAACTAAAATCAAGATTATAACTTGTTTCAGTATTGTCTCTTGCAAAGTCTCCATTACCTGCCATATAACCTACCCAGTTCTGTGCAAACTGCATACTTGATCTTGCCCCTGCACCGCTTGCTCTTGCACCTACATTAGCTGCACCTACACCTTCTGCGGCAGCAGTGAAGATGAGCTCGGGTGTAATGTTTTCGTCCGTAGGTGTATTGGGATTATCATTGATATCAAGAAAATCTTTTTTACAACTTGAAAACAGCATGCCTGCCGACATAACTGCTAATAGAAATTGTCTACTAATATTTTTCATCTAATTAGTTTTTAAATTTTTAAAACTGGAGATTAACTGATCCACCAAAAAGCCTTGATGCAGGGCTCTGGAATGAGCTGCCTAAGCCAAAAGTGTTACCAGTGGCAGAGTAGTTAAACTCAGGATCACCCCATTGATTTGACTTGGGAACAAACAGGAATAAATTCTTTGCTACCAGGCTGATGGTTACTTTTTTGATAGCACCGCCTCTTCCTAATACAGACTGTGGAAGACTATAAGAGAAGTTCAACTCTCTTAAACGAATAGCCTGAGCACTTGCAAAATAGTTAGTAGCAATGGAGAGATTTGCAGTAGAACTTGTCCAGAAACCTGCATTACCATCTTGTACCTGAATGCTTGTATTGTCTACGTATTTACCATTAGACAGGTACACTGAATTAGGAAATACAAAACGCTGGCGGTTATATTCCGCACTGCGTGCAGAAATACCAGCAAAATCAGCATCAGAACCAAGGCCTGAATAAAAGTTGTGACCACCTTTGTAATCCCAGGTCATTGCAACAGAAAAATTACCCAATGAAAAAGATGGCGATACACCCACTACCCAAAGCGGCAATGATCTTCCCATGGTAACCAACTGTGGTGCCTGGCTGGGATAACCGGTAACCGGATCAACTATTACTTTACCAGTTGCCGGATCTCTTGCATAGTCGGTAAGCTGGAATGCAAAGGCAGGTAAACCAACTGCAGCAATATTGTTGATGGTAGGAGAGCTTACACTGTTTTGAATAAATCCGCTGTTTCCTCCCACTACTACAGTTGCATTATCAAGCGTGCGAATTACCTCATTGTTATTGTAAGTAGCATTTACTCTCAAATCAATTCTTCCTCTTCCAATATTGATCAATGGCGTTAACCCTAAATCCATTTCCACACCATAGTTTTTAAAATCTGCTGCATTGGCCAAAGCAGTAGTATAACCCGTGGTACCTGATCTTGAAATGCTGATGATCTGGTCAGTATTTTTTTGGTAGAAGTAAGTAGCTTCCAGGTTAATCCTGTTTCTCATGAAACCCATTTCCACACCTACTTCTTTAGTGTTTACAA
>CAZDHQ010000011.1:0-5091 GCA_964505135.1 uncultured Ferruginibacter sp. | reverse complement strand
GTGTTGTTTGCTGTAAAACCAGCAATTGATCCATAAGGGAACCCTAAAGGTTGAGAGTAAGTAGCCTGCAATGCATAAGTACCCAGGTTTACGTTACCAGATTTTGATAAAGCACCTCTCAGTTTTAAATAAGAAAATACATTGCTGTTATGGATAGATTCAAATGCATCTGATAAAACGATGGCTGCATTTACCGCCGGATAAAAGAAAGACCTGTTATCTTTTCTTAATCTGCTGTCCCAATCATTTCTTCCGGTGAATTCAATATTTGCCCACTCCTTATAATTGAAACCAATGGTACCAAATGCAGAAAGCAATCTTGACTGAATATCATAATTAAAAGAACCACCGGGTACATTTGCATCACCACTCTTTACAGATACATTATACAGGAAGGGCACCACCAGGTTATTACCGCCTACTGCTACATCTTTTGAACGATTCTGGCGAACAGATCCACCAGCCAAATATTTTAAAGAAATATCTTTTGTCAAATCAGCATTGCCGCTTACAAAATATTCAAGGTTGATTCTTGAACTGTAAGCCTGGTCTTCAAACACACTTCCAAGCCTGTTGGAATATTGTGTAGCATTACGGTTAGCAGCTGCCCAGTCAGATACTACTACAGGAGCGTTGGTGCTTTTTGAATTGTTGAACGTAAGATTAGAACTCAATCTCACAGTTGCCTTTAACCAGGGCAGGAATTGATAGTTTGCACTTACGGTTCCAATAAGATCATCCGTACGGCCTTTTGTTCTGATGTTTTTTATCAGCCAATACGGATTTACTGCATACTCGTTATAGTAGTTAGAAAACTGGCCAAACTTACTGTTTAGGTCCTTATACTGCAGTAGTGGCACATTACCTGGTGATTGCAACACTAAAAAAAACAAACCACCTTTATAAGCACCAGGAAATGAATTTTGGAAACTGGATTCATTTACTACATCAGAGTTTTGTAAAATATAGTTAATGCCGTAATCTGCGGAAAACTTACCATACTTTTTTCCACCGTTGAAACGCAAACTGGTTCTGTTGTTTACATCATCGGGAACAAGCCCTTTTATTTTTGCATGATCAATACTCAGGTAAAAATCCTCTCCTGAAACAGAGACTGCATTTTGTAAAGTGAAACCTGTGTTCCAGAATTTCTTTTTATCGTTAGAGTAAAGATTACTGTAAGGACCGCTTTGAATGGATCCATCTTCTATTGGCACACCAATATCTTTTATGCTACCATCGAACTCAGGACCGTATTGCTGGTTCTCATAAGGCACATACAGATAGTTGCCATATTGATCAATGGTTTCACCTGCACCAGCCCCAAACCTGTTTTGCAATTTTGGAAAGAAAGAAACCTTGGTCGTTTGAAACGTAGAGGTAACACTAACCACCGGCTTTTTTCCGCCACGTTTGGTAGTAATTACAATTACACCGTTCACCGCATCAGGCCCGTACACAGCTGCAGAAGCTGCACTCTTCAGTACGTTTAAACTCTGTACATCATCCGGAGGGATAGAAGACAAATAACCTAAAGGAGTAGGTGCACCATCTACCACCAGCATTGGGCTGTTGTTTCCCGTTAGTGAACGGATACCTCTGATGTTGATCTTGGCATCTTCAAATACACCACTGTTTACAGTAGAAATGTTTAAGCCAGAAACTTTACCGTTTAAAGCCTGTGCAATGTTTACAGATTTAGCCTGCACCAGCGCTTTGTTGTTAATGGTGGAAACAGAATAACCAAGATCTTTTGCTTTTCTTGATACACCTAAGGCAGTAACCACTACTTCATTTAAAGCACGGCTGTCTTGCGCCAACACCATATTTTGTACGCCTGAAGTAGGCACTTTGGCTGATTGAGGTGTATAACCAACCAAAGAAAATTCTAAAGTACCGTTTGCATTGGCAGCAGGAACGGTAATGCTGTACGTACCATCTGAGCCGGTACTGGTACCCACATTTGTTCCTTTCACTTTAACGGTAACTGCTGCAAGAGGGGAATTATCTTTAGTGTCAGTGACCTTACCCGTAACTGTTTTTTGGGCAAGTGCCGACATGGTGCAATAGAGTAGCACCGCAATTAGCATTGCAATTTTTCTCATACTTATGTTTTTTAAATCAATAAAACCTGGAAGGACGATCCGAACTGCCCTTCACGGCTTGCCGAAATGACAAGCAAATCTATGTCACCGCTGCTTGTTTGTTAAATTTCTTTTATCATTTGAGGCGATTGAATAAGCTTTTTTTACATTTTTATGGATGATCAGTTATAAAGCTGGATAAGTGGAAATAATGACTAACAATAAAAATACATTCGTTTAGAACAGTCTTCCCTCTGAACCAATAATAATTAAGAGATATGGAGTTACTAAATGTAACGCAGTGCAGATTGGTAGTTCGGCGTTGCTTAATTTAAAATATATCCGTGGTTAGTTTCAAGCCACGGTATGTAAAAATTAGGCATTAAATAAAACATGAATTGACCTCCCTCACAAAATCATTCTTACACAATAAAAATGTTAGTAAGTTTTTATTGCGGAATTTTGCAATAAATGAATGACAGATGAAAAACATAGCAGACATTAGAAAAGACTACATGTTAAAGAGTTTTGATGAAAAAGATGCACAAAAGAATCCTTTTGATCAATTTGATATTTGGTGGCAGGATGCTATCAACAGCAATATTGACGAAGTAAATGCAATGACTTTATGTACCGTATCTGCCTATGGAAAGCCATCCGGCAGAATTGTTCTACTAAAAGGTTATGATAGAAACGGGTTTGTTTTTTTTACGAATTATCAAAGCAGGAAGGGCCAGGAACTCCTTGCCAATCCACTAGCATGCATCATCTTTTTTTGGAAAGAACTGGAAAGGCAGGTGAGAATTGATGGCACCATTGAAAAAGTTTCCAATGAAGAAAGTGACACGTATTTCTTCTCCAGGCCACAAGGCAGCCAGGTGGGTGCATGGTCATCGCCACAGAGCACCGTAATTGAAAACAGGGAAGTAATAGAGAATAATGTAAAACATTACCAGGAAGTTTTTTCAACTCAGCCTATTACAAGACCGGCGCACTGGGGCGGATACAGGTTGATCCCTTCTCAAATAGAATTTTGGCAGGGAAGATCCAGCAGGCTGCATGACAGGCTGCAATACACTTTAAAAGAAGGTGCAGGTTGGGAATTGGTAAGACTGGCACCCTAATGTTTTGCTTCCAATAATTGATCCAGCGATCTGAACTTATATCCATTCGATTTAAAAAATTGAATGAGGGACTTTAATTGATTGTAGAGTTTATCTTTTCTTGCCGGATCAGTTCCGGCATGTATTAAAATGATGGCGCCATTAAATGCAGATGGATTTTGGTTGTATTTAGCTTTTACTGATTCAATGATCGCTGCGCTGCTCTTGTATTTGGAGCCCATAGACGGATAGGTATAATCAGCATTGGTACCAATGCCGGGTGTGAAGTTGATGAGTTGCAATCCTGCACTCTTACTCCAATTTGTTATACTGTCATTCCACCATTCATAAGGAGGAATAAAATATTTTACTGATTGCCTTTTAATACCCAGCTGTTCCATGCAGGCCAGGTTAGCATCCAAATCAGCTTGAAAAACTGCATTAGTTACGAATAAGCTATCTCTTTTATTCCAATCATTATACAGCAAATGCTTATCTGAATGTGGGCCAAGATAATGACCGTCTTTTTGCAATGATTTTATATTGGAATAGAATTTTTTATTGCGATAAAAATTACCTGTGAAAAAGAAAGCGCCTTTTATTTTTTCTGATTGTAATGTTTGGATAATGGTAGGAACGCCTTCTCCAAATTCATCCCCAGTAAATACCAATGTAATCTCTTTTTTAGTACTGTCTCCTCTTACAATAGCGCCATGTGAATACGTAAATTTATCTACCACATTTGCCTGTGCCTGCTGTGCTGCCAACAAATAAATAAGCGATGCTGTTCCATCCATCGTAGGTTCATTGGTACTGTAATCACCATAATCATCATGATAAACAGCCAGCTCACTTTGATAAGGCGCATATGCATCGCCGCTATGCAGTGTAATGCCGATCAAATTTTTATAGATGGAGGTGTACACCGGCCCATCTACCAAGCCACCATCAATTGGATAATTGGCAATATGTGTAAAGGAAGAATGCGGATCAACCGGTGTATCACCCCAGGAAGGTAAACCATATACCATGCTGGTGCCCCAGGGATTACAGCCAAATATCCAGTCGAAGCAGGCTTGCTCTAGTTGCTTATAGCTTTCGTCACCAGTTAATCTCCGGTACAAATAACACTGAACTGCAAAGCTTACAGTTAGATTATTGCTGCACCAGATAAAAGGAATATTCCTGTAAAACGCATTGTTCTTTGCCTGCTGCCACACCTTTTCAATCCCTTCTTTATAAAATTTTATGACGCTATCCTTTCTCTTATCCTTCAGCGATTTTGCCAACTCGTAATGACCCACATTAATAAATGGATACCATTGATAGTGTTTGGCGGTATCGCTACCCATCCATGGTGTTATGGGTTCCTGTAGTGCAAACTGGTAGGCAGCATCAATTAGACTTTTATCACTGCTCACAGCATTTGAAAACATAGCAGCAGCACCCAGTTCCATATCATCTGTCCAGTTGTCTTCTGCATAGATGTATGGCGATAATACAGAAGCTGTTTGTGCATTGCCGGGTTTAGCAATACCTAATGCATAAGCACTGTTTGCTTTTTGTTTGAGTAAATCAGAAAACACTAAATCAACGGATGTAAATATTTTACTGCCTAAAGCAAATGCACTTGCAAACTTACCAGCAGTGGAAGCCACGCCAGTTGTATTGTTCATAAATTTACCCCTCACCTGCGGCAATCCATTGCAGAAATAAACAGGTCTTTCAAATCCACGATTGTAATAGTTGGTATCCTGTTTTGGTAAACGCATGCCACGGTGATCTCTATCATCACCCAATTGATTAAAGAGCCAATCTTGCTTTGGATGCATTTTAAGCAACCAGTCTAACCCCCACTTTGCTTCATCCAATACATCAGCCCTGTTATTCTTTCCGTCTAAACC
>CAZDHQ010000010.1:0-18948 GCA_964505135.1 uncultured Ferruginibacter sp. | reverse complement strand
TGGCAATCCTTCCAAACTCATTGAATTGATTGATTCACAGTTTGATAAATCTAGTTGGTCTGAGACAAAAGAAGTTCTCACAAATAAATGGATTGCTGACAGAGCAACAAGAAGGCAACTCAACAATGCTATTTCAGAAGAGTCAAATATCCGAGCACAACTCGGTTCGGTAAATAATAAAATTGCATTGTATGAAAGCTCTACTTATAGGGACACACTAAATAAATTTAATAAACTGACTGCAACTAACAAGTTTTTTGTTGATTCCAGTGAAAGTGTTTCAAAGTTCATTTCCGAAATTGAGGAATTGGAGCAAAAGGTTCCAAGCATTGAAGTTCCTGAAATAATTAATGATTTTGTAGTTGCTGATTCCCTACAGTTCATTCAAACAATGAACGCCGCTTTAGCAGCAGCAAAAACAAAGCTTACAGAAGCAATTGCTTTGGTTACACCATACAAGGAAAATCTTGGTGAGCAACTCAAAGGACTTTCTTGGTTTCAGCAATTTGAGGAGGCAAGGCAAGCATATGATTCAATCGCGGAAAGTATTCAAGAGTTGGGAGCTGAATCATATGAAACGTTAATACAGCGAAGAGCTGGACTGAATGATAAACTTGCTTTGGTTGAAACCCAAAAAGCGGAACTTGGAATCCTAAATTCCAATTTAGTTTCTCTTTATAATTCAATTATTGAGAAGGAAAAGGAATTAAGAGTCAAACGAAAAGAAGTAATTGACCGATGGAAAGCGATTGACGATACTAACAACCCGTTTCTGATTATTGAATTGCAACCAATGGCTGATACAGAAAATGCAAACGCAACATTCAGAGAACTGCTTAGGAAATCAGGCGGAGAATTTTCAAATGATATTTACGGATATAATGAAGATGATGGAAACAGTTGGGGAATAATTTCCAGAATTATCAGTGAAGAAGAAACAACACGATGGGAAAAAAGAAAAAATGAATTGACAGAATTCCTTTCAGCAACGGAAGCAGATAAAAAATCTCTTGATTTACGTCTAGCAAGACACCTTGATTATCTCAAACATAACACTCCCGAAGATATTGACCGACTGCTTGTGTGGGTTCCGGAGGACAAACTTGTTTTAAAATTTAAGAAGCAAGGTAGGGAAGAAGATATTCAAGCAGGTTCAGCAGGTGAAAGAACAGCAGGAATGCTAGGTTTATTATTGTCACTAAATGACATCCCGTTAATTATTGACCAGCCGGAAGATGATTTGGACACAAAGCTCATTTCAAATTTCGTTGTTGAAGGCTTCAAAAAGCTGAAACAAAAAAGACAGCTAGTTATTGTAACCCACAACCCTAACCTAGCTGTTAATGCGAACTCTGACAATGTCGTTCATATGGATTTTGTTTCGGGTCAGGTAATAAAAGCGGGTAACAACGCATTACAAGATAAGCAAATCAGAAATGCAGTTTGTGAAGTAATGGAAGGAGGAAGAGATGCTTTAGATAAAAGGTATTACAGAATCTCAAAGGCACTAAAACATTAAAACCAAAATCGAAATGTATGGATTGCATGTAAGCAATCTATTTAACCCACTTCCTTCAATAAAGTAATACGAATAAAAAGTATTCTCAAATTGTGATGCTCCAATAATTTAAAAATATATCAAAATGAAGTTTAGGCCTAATCAAGAGAACCTCACACAAGAAACCAGTCAAAAGCTGGTTTATGAATTTTGTGATGGAGAAGGAAAAACAATTCACACAAGTAGAATAGTTTATAAAAATGAAAAGTCGATAATTGTAAATCCATTCTCATTGAATAGAACAAATGGACAAATTACACCAAAAAAAATTAAGAGTATTGAGTTTAAAGGATGGAATTCTATAGATGAGATTCCAGTTGATTTCAAAAAATCTGTTGGTTACGGTTTTAAAACCTTAAGACTTCGTCAATTCATGTCGTTTCTTCCCCGTTGTTGGTATTTCCCAAAAAGTCCAACAACGGTGCTTAAAGACTGAAGAGGTACATATGGAAATTAAAAATTTAATAATGCGATTAACTATAATCTTTTTTGTCTGCCTTTCATTTTCTCATATGAGTCACGGGCAAATGAGAATACAGACGTTCCCTCATCAGTTAATAATATCCGATACGTTAAAAATCAGTGTCAGAAATCAAGTAAAAGTGCAAGGTTTTTACAACATTTCGTGGCAAGTGTTTGAGCGAAATAAATGGAGGGTTATGCGTACTGATATTTTTAATAATTTTCCGATGGCAAACGTTTTTCAAAAGATCGGGTCGACTGCGGACAGCATAGATTATTTTGTTATAGATAACATTTTTACAGGCACCTTTAAAAAGTATAAACAATTGCCGGGTCGTTTGGTGCTCACTTATTCATACTCTTCAGATCTAAAACCACAACGAGTAGTTTATTCAAAAAATTTTATTGTAAAAGCAAAATGATTTTCTTCGTTGTTGGCGTGTCATCAATAAAGTAAGCAACTCATCATACGCCTTTGTTGCGTCTTATTGACCAACAATGGCGCTCAAAATGCTTCCTGGATGCTTCTACAACTTCACAAAAATCTTCTTCCTCCACAACACCCACGCCGGCACAAAATTTAATCCAACAAACAACACCGCATAAACCAAACTCGCCAGTTTAGGATCAGCGCCTGCATTGCTTAGTGCTGTTACAAATTGTTCATTCAAAGAGTGCCCGTTAAACTTTGCTTCGTAAAATAGCAAAGCCCATACATCGGCTAAAAAATAAATGGCAATGGCATTGGCACCGAAGATGATGCCGGGTTTGGTGCCGAATGTTTTCTGTTTAATATCAATCAGAAAATAAAATGCACCAAAGAGCAAAGAAGCAAAACCGGATGTGACCATCACAAAAGAACTGGTCCATAAATTTTCATTCACTGAAAATACCAGTCCCCAGAAATAACCAATGATGGCGCTGAAGGTTCCTGCAGTCATCAGGTAATTTACTTTTTCATTCGGGTTTTTATCACTGAGCAATAACCTGCCCGCCAGCATGCCCGTGATGCAACTAACAATAGAAGTGATATTGGTTAAAATACTTTCCGGGTCCCAGGTGCCCTGCCAGAAGCGGCCGGGGAGAAATTGGCTGTCAAACCAGGCCACGATGTTTACACCGGGTTCCAGCATTGGCTTGCCCACGCCGGGTGTGGGTATGCAGGTGAGTGCAAGCCAGTAAGCGATCAATAAAAAAGCGGCTAACCATGCCTGCTGTTTCCAGTTAGTGTTTAAATAAATGATGGCGCTGCAAAAAAATACAATGGCAATGCGCTGCAAAGTTCCCGTCCAGCGAATGGTGCTAAAATCAAAATGCGGCATCAGGTTTAAGAACATACCTACTGCAAATATCTTCAGCGAACGAAAAGCTATTTTTTTATACAACTGGCTTTTGGCGCTGCCCTGTTCCATTCTTTTTGAATAAGCAAATGCAATTGACACACCGACAAAATATAAAAAATAAGGCGCTATTTGATCTGTGAAAGAAAGGCCGTTCCACACCGTATGCTTCAATGTGAAGTACACATGTTCTTCACTGCCGGGATAGTTTACCAGTATCATGGCAGCAATGGTATAACCACGCAATGCATCCAGTGAACGAAGCCGGTTGATGGTATTGCTCATATCGTGTGCATTATTTTTTCTCAGCAGCGCTGATAACCTTTAAATAACGGGCCATCCAGTAAGGCAGCAGCCAGATATCACCGGCGCTGTATTCGGCGCTTTCATCACCACCATCCAGTTGAAAGCGGTTGGCATTGTGTCTTTCAATCGGCAATTCATCCGGTGGCAGCACGTCTTTAATGGTTTGGTTGCGAAAATTTGCTGGAATAAATTCAATGTCTTTCCGGTCGCTGTTCTTCACATGCCAGCTAATTAAATCCATGGGATAATGCTGCAGGTACCACACTGCTTCATTCAAATCAAACTGGTTCACACCTGTGATGGCGGTGAAAATATTCCAGGCACCTTCTTTCTCCGGTCTTTCAATTTGCCAGTGATCTAAAATAGCTGCTTTGAATTTTGCTTTGAGCGTATCATTCAATGCATACTTGTACAAACCCCAGTAACCCAAAAAATACATTTCATCATCCGAGTGATTCCAGCCATCTGATAGATCCTTGCTGAGTTCATCGGCATCAGCGGGTGCATAGCTGATGTCTTTCATGGGCCGCATTAAGTTTTCCAAAAAGCCATATTTGTTCATCAACTCAAGGGCCTTGTCTTTAAAAACTTTCTTGCCGGTAAAATGATAAGCGGTTTGCAGCATGGACACAATATTGGAAGAAGTGATCTTTCTATCACCAACCACTTTTGGTCTTGCATTTACATACTCAGGATTCCATCTTCCCCATTTAGTGGGCTTGCCATTCCAGTCAATCAAATACATGTCGTGGTCTACAATATGCTGCATCAGTGCATCCATTAATTGGATGGCTTTGTTTTTTATTTCAGGCACATCAATCAATTCTGCAATGGCGCCAAATACAAACATGTGCCCAATGGCTTCATCACTGCTGGTGGTGGATTTCCAGTCCCACTGCGGATCAGGCGCATGTTTCCATGGCCCGGCTGAATCGTTGCCGCCTGCATTGCCGGGGTATTCCTGTTTCAATTCCGGGTTCACCGTTTGTGCAGGCTGTGGCACATCAGAAATTTCATAACCTCTTCTTTCAAATGAACGGGAAGGAAAACCTTTTAAAGGATTGATGGTGTAGAGCCTTTCCATTGCATCCAACGATTCTTTGCAGTTGGCCAATGCTTCGGGTGAATGCGTGGCTGCATAGCGAAACACTTCTGCACCCAGGTACATGGATGTCCAGAGTCCATCATTGTCGGAGTCTTCCAAAGAGCCAACTTCTACGTTGCCGTTTTTGATTCCGGCCAGTGTTGCATTAAAGCCAAAGCGGATATGCCGCTGCCTTACCTGTTTTTCAAAATAGAGCGCTTTATCATAGAGCGTGGTGGATTCAAAATGGATGGCACCAAGACCTTTATCAGTTAGAATTAATACAGCATCATCAGCACCTGCAGCAATATCTACTACATGATCAGATGGCAGCCATCTTTTGGATGCATAGTATTTGTATTTGCCATTGGGCTGCAGCATGAACGCACCTTTAGCACTGCCGAACCAAAGCTGTTTGTTGATTTGTTTGATCACCGTAATATCCCTGCAGGGAACTTTGTCGATTAAGGCAGTTTGTTTGCCGCTGGCAATATTGTATTGGAAGTAACCATGCTGTGTACCGATGTACAACTCACTGTTACCAATAACCGAAAAACAGGTGAAGCCATCGTTCTGCAGTTTTACCTGTAATGTTTTTTGTGCAGGATCAAAACTGCTGATACTGTTTTGCGTGAGCAGCCAGAACAGCTTTCTTTTTTCATCAAAGAGGATGTCGAGTACTTTGCTGTCAGCAGTTCCGTTCCATACAATGTCTGTTTTGTTGATGTATTGCAATGCTGCATCATTGGCGACTAAAAAATTAAAATCATTGCCGATGCTAAAAGTGGTAACGTTTTTTAGTTCATGTTTTGCATAGAGGCTGCCGGCCCATGCATTGCTGAGTACGGCTTTATCATCTGCATACACAAACTGTTGTTGGTAAAGTGCAAGACCACTAATTTTTCTATCCGCAATAGACGGATAGGAAATATCTTTTACCAATGTGCCGGGATATAAAAAGGCACCAGCGGCTGTTTTTAAAATTCCTTTGGAGGATTGAATTTGTATTACGCCATTGCGGTCACTGCAGACTTTGCTGAGTATAATAGGATCATCTTTATCAATAAAATATTTTACACTGTAGGCTTGTTTGAATGCAGTGTCTTTAAAAAATTGTCTCGCTGTTTTTTGTTGTGCCGATAAAATAGTGGATGCAAAACAAAAAATGAATACGGTAAAACAAAGGCGTTTGAATGGATACATACTTGAATCTATTTTCTCTTATTTATTGAATCATGTTTAGGTAGCGGCCAAACCAATAAGGGTAGAGCCAGAACACAGGCTCCTTCTCTGTTTGCGGCGAACCGCTGGTAGCCTGCCATGGATTTTTATCCCAGCGAACGGTGGCCCTGATGCTGGCATCGGGTAATTCTTTTACCTGCCATTCATCCATCACAGGTGTGTGTACTATTTGTACATCTTCTCTTTTGGTATGATCAATATTCCAGTCAACCAAATCCAATGGCGTGTTGACGAGGAATTTCACTGACTTAGATAATTCTACTTTTTTATTTCTTGCATAGCAGTATAAAAAATTGATCTGCGGATTTTCATCACCCTTTCTTCGCTGCATCCATGCATCCATGTGTTGCTGGTAGAAGGAAAGCAGTGCAGGATCTTTTTCGCAGTGCAATAAAATGGGATATAGGTATGCCTGCAGTGTTACATCAAAGTAAATAAACCAGGCAGGATTCTGCTCCGGTATCTGCCGCATGTTATCGAGGTAATGTTCTTTGTTGATTAAGCGGAGATAATGCTGCTGGTATTTTTCATCCTTCGTTAAATAATAAGCAAACTTTAAAAACGTAAGCAGCTCCATGGAGTTTTGGTATTTGTCTGCAGTCCAGTCTTTATCATGGTTGAGCAGGGTAGGGCTCCATACCGACCAATGTGTATGGGTACCATCTGTATCAATCATGGTAAAATCATGTGCAATCAAATGATCCACCAGTGAAGCAACATGCTTGCGAATGATTTTTTTTTCTTCTTCATCAGCCGCCAGTTCATAATAAAAATAATAACCCATCATGTGGCCGCACCATTCATCGCTGCTGGCATCGCCTTTCCAGAGCCACTTGCCATCAGCCGTTGGATGCCACCTTGTTTCTAATGGTTTATACCTTGGATCAGATACCAGTTCTTCTGCAATCTCCTGTGCGGTATATTTTCGGTTGTTATCATGTACACGGCTTGCCCAATCCACAGGCACAATGGCACGGGCAAAGTAGCCATCACCGTTAGTAACCTCCTGCAGGTATTTTAAAAAGTGAAATGCTTTTTTTGCTTTGGCTCTTGCATCTGCATCATGCGTGGCTGCATAGCGAAAAGATTCCATGGCCAGATAGTTGCCCGTGTATTCTCCATCATTGTCATCGTCTTCTGGTTGCCAGTGTAATGTATCGCCGGGATTTAGTAAATGACATTGTCCTGCAGTCCATGGCTCACGGATATGTCTTTTCATCAGCACATCATAAAAGTAGTTTTGCTTTTGCGCCAGGTTCATATTCCTTGCTTTGATGGCACTTACGCCCTGCTCCGTTGCAATCCATGCAGTGCCTTCTTGATCAAATGCAAAATCATTTACATTATCATCCAGCAACCAGCGCCTGCTAAAGCGGAGTGAATACGTACCATCTTTATAAAATCTTACTGCACCCATTTTTGTTCCCACCCACATGGTACCATCGGCTGATTTTTTTATGCAGTTGAGGTATTGAGAGGATAGGCCCTGTGCTGTACCAATTGTTTTGATGCGTTTGTCGTCTTTGATCACAGAAATGCCGCCAAGGCCTGCTACCCAAAGACTTCCGTCATCCTGTATGGCAAGGCCTTTTAAACCGGCACTGATCAGCAGGTTGGTTTTAAAAATATGTGTCGTGTTATTTTTCGTTGCATGAAATAAGCCCACATCTGTTGCAATCCATAAACCCTCTTTGTTGTCAGATATTGCAGCACGGATAGACTTGGCTACAGGATATTCTTTCTTAACGCAATTGTTGCCATCATACAACCAAACACCTTTTGGTCCCAATGCATAGATGCCTTCTTTGGATGAACATACTACGCTGATGGGTCCATCTGCTCCATTGATTTGCCTGAGTGTATTGTTTTGAAATTGATACAAGCCTTTCCAGTTGCCGATCCAAATGCTGTTTGTTTTTTCGTCTGTTATAAGAGAATAGGCAGGTCCTTTGTCTGCTTCATTAAATGGTAAAGCAGTCCAGTTATTTTCATTGGCTGCTTTTGTATAAACGCCTGCCGCATTTGCGATGTACACGGTTCCTGATTTGTTGACGGTGATACTGCGTACGTTATTTTCTGCTGCTGAATTCCCTACCGGGTAGGCTTCATGAACTTCCTGTATAAAAGAGGTATTGGAATTATAGCTGCTGATTTCCTTTGCTGCAGTTGTTTTTTGACTGAATGTATGCTTGAACAGCAATGCAGCAATAACGAATAAAATGAATTGTTTCATTCAAAAAGTTTTACCGGGAACTGCTTATTTACCTGCAGCTTTTAATATTATTTTTTCGATTGCATTTACCACCTGCAATTCGCACCTGCCGCTTTGCTGTCTTGATTGCTGGATGATTTTATTTTTTTCTGATAGCCAGTTCTCATCAGCCCTTGTTCCATTTTTTAAAAAGTCCATTGCCTCAATGCCTGCTGCTGATAATAAAGCCAGGTTAGCAGAGAGTGGCGCTGCTTCCTGCAAGGCTGGTGCATTGGGAATCAGTTGCCTAAAAGCAATATCATTGTCACGCCATACTATTAGTTTATCAAGAATACTTTTTTCAATCGCCCCGTTTGGATTTAATAAAAATGAATCTACCTGTTGATTAAAAATTCTTGGCTCCGGTTGATCCGGGATAGCGATGTCAGCAATTTTGGTGAAAGGAGAAAAGACCGTGTACATGGTATCGCCTTCATTGCGTTCATAAATTTTTAATGGTTCTATTAAGTTGGTCAAAACTTCCAGCGCATGTGTATCGTAAGTATTGCTGATCTGCCGCATCAATCTTTGTTTGTATAAAATATGTTGCAATCCCAATGCTTCTAAATGCAGGCTTACAATATCCATTCGCCGGTACATATCATTCACATCTTTCACCTGCTTAGGCGACCATAGTCTTTCTGCAATGGCGGCGGTTCTTGGCCATATTCTTGAATCAACGGTAACGGGTGTTATTAATTCACTCCACATGGTGGCTTCACCACCCAGGATATTTTTTTTCTCTTCTTCGTTTAACTGAACGCTATCCGGCAACGGATCATTTTGATAATGATAAGCTGCAGGTTGAATCAAATCAATATAATAGCCATAAGAAAGAATTGCTTTGTAACCCTGCTTTACGGAGTTGTAAAAACTTTCATTGCCCCGCCAGGATTGTATGACCACTTCCTTTGGAACACCGGGTTGTAATATTTCATCCCAGCCAATCATTTTTTTTCCGAGGCCATGTATGATGGGTTGGATTCTTTTGTTGAAATAAGTCTGCAGGTCCATATATTTTTTCATACCCTTTGCCTGCATAAATGCTTTAATGCGTGGATTGGCTTCCCAATCCTTTCCGGTGTTTTCATCACCGCCGATATGAAAATAATCATCCGGGAAAAGGGATGACATTTCTTTGAACAGCATTTGTAAGAATGGATATAGTTTCTCATTGGTAGGATCCATAACGGGATCGAATACCCCAAAATAGCGCTGCAGTTTATAATCTCTTTTAATGCTGGCAAATTCAGGGTATGCAGTGAGAATGGCTGTAGTATGCGCCGGCACTACAAATTCCGGTACCACCCTGATGCCTCTTTGATCAGCGTACTGAACAATATTTTTTATTTCTTCCTGTGTATAGTAAATCCCATCTGATGCAACCTGCTGCAGCCTTGGAAAAACTTTTGATTCCACACGAAAGCCCTGGTCATTACAGAGATGCAGGTGCAGCACATTCATCTTTACTGCGGCCATCCCATCCAGTGTTCTTTTAACCACCTCCACAGGCATAAAGTGTAATGCCACATCCAGTAATAAACCCCGCCATGCAAATCTTGGTGCATCCTTAATTGACACACCGGGAAAAAAATAACCAGCGGCATCAGCGCTTACCAATTGCAAAAGGGTTTCCAGTGCATGGATAGCGCCGATATCGTTGGGTGCATTTACTACAATCTGACTATTCCTGGTTTGTATGGAGTAGCTTTGATCCTCGTTCAATGAAAGTTTACCGGGGTACTTAATATAAATTAGTAAAGAAGCTTTGTCATTCACGCTGTCTTTTGCTGTGATGAACTGCTGCTTATCTAAAAAAATGCCTGTGTGATTGCTTAGCCTGCGGATGAACCTGCTTGCTTCTGCGTAAATTCTTTTATTAGCATTGCCCTTGATGCAGATGCTGAAGTTTTGATCAATAGCAATTTTATTATTGTTTGTTTCAATTGATGCAGGTACCGGCATCAAATTAAAACGGTTATCTGTTTGTGCATAAAGAAACATCTTTGTGAGCAGGCATGCTGCTATCAAAAAAGATCGCCAAAGATGTTTCTTCATGTACAAATATTATTTACTACCATGGTTTGCCTGTTCCCTGTATCAGCCAAAATTTTGACCAGGAACTATTCTTGCCATCTGCACCAATGTAAGGTGATTCAGTTAGTTTTGAAATAGCCTGGTTGGCATTGTCTGAATTGCTTTGCAGTTCGCCATTGTCATACGCAAAGCGAACTGGTATGGCACCGCGGTAAGCTCCCCAGCCCACACCCAATGTAGGGAAGGCTGTTCTTCTCCAGTCCATGTAGGCTTCATTACATGCCTGCCATGCAGCAATCCATTTTTGTTCTATGATGCGTTGCAGGGTATTATTAAACTTCACTGAAGGCTGCGCCATGTAAGCATTCAAATCTTTTATACAACCATAATAGTTGTTTACATCAGATTGGTAATCGTCAAATACTTTCCATGCTTCAAAGGATGCTTCAATTCCTTTGTTGTACCATTCTTCAGCAGTACCATGTACACTCCACCCATTCAATGCGGCTTCTGCCAAATCAAAACATACTTCACTGTAAGAGGCAATTCTTTGACCCAGCAGTGAATTATCAGATGTGCCGGGATTATCATAGATATCATTTCTTAAATAAGAAACATAGTCGCTTAATGAGGCAGATTGTGTTCCTGATCCATTTAAGTTATACTGGAAGTCTACATAATATTCATAGCTAGTAGGTATGCCTACATAAGCATAAGATGTATCATACAATCCCCAGAGATTATCACGGATGGCACCAAATGGCCTGTCCTGGCTATAAGTAGCAGGATCAAACTGTTTGTATTTAGAAGCAGTAGCCGCAGCAGGGTTTAAGTAACGCACACCGTTGATTAATGTAAGCAGGGTAGTATTGTCACCAGGCGCAAATTTGGATGCATCTACCACGGTAGGTGTATGAACAGGCTCTGCCATGATCACAATGCGTGGATCTTTCAATGCTTTTAATTTCATTGTAAGCGTTCCGCACATTTTATTTCTATGAAAACCGGAAGGTCCATTGAACTTGCTGCAAAACTGGTAAGAAGTACCTCCATCTACACCGGGTAATTCCATAAAACAATTATCATCATTGCTTTCAAATACTTTATCTGCAATGGCTTCTACATCTGCCTTCACATCCATTTTAGAAGAAAGCCTCATGTAATAACGGAGCAATAGCGTATACGTAAATTTCTTCCACTTTTCTGTATCACCTCCATAGAATACATCTGCAGCTCTTGTTACCTCTGTGA
Organism: uncultured Ferruginibacter sp.; assembly: GCA_964505135.1. GTDB lineage: Bacteria > Bacteroidota > Bacteroidia > Chitinophagales > Chitinophagaceae > Ferruginibacter. The sequence goes on along the minus strand of CAZDHQ010000010.1, from coordinate 7,417 downwards.
TCTCTGGATGATCATTGCCTTCAAAATAGGTGATGGCTGTTTTTAAATCATTAATTACCCCGGCATAAATCTGATCCTGTGGATCAAATGCAGGCAGTTGGTTTTGTGTGCCGGACTGGTCGCCATTCAATGCAGCTGAGTAAGGTGCATCACCCCAAAAGTCTGCAATGTTGCCAAAATTAAAGGCACGCATGGTGAGTGCTACGCCCTGGTGAAATTTCCATTGGTATTCGCCTGCTTTTTCCATCAGGAATTTATCATTGCGAAGTGTGCCGTAATTACCGCTCCAGTCTCTTGGATCCCACTGGTAACCACTAAAGCCAGAGCCAAATGCATCGTGGTAGGTTTGCTGCATTGCACCAGACATATCGCCTGATCCCAGGTTACCATACCACATCGCAGTCTGTGTGAGTACACCAGACATTAGGTAATCTGGTGATGCTTCCTGCGGTGTGATATTGTTGGGATCACTGTTAAGCACCGTAAATTTTTTACATGAACTGCCGGCCAATATCATGAGAAAGAAAACGCATGCAACACGGGTTATTTTTTTTGCGCTTTTCATTTTTTAGTTTTTTATTTCTTGATAAGAGATTTTAGAAACGAACATCTATTTTAATACCTACAGGAATGGTCCATGGCGTGATATTATAATACTCAATACCCTGCCTGAATTGAGAGCCATTTCCCTGCTGACCTTTCTGATACTGGAATGCCATTTCAGGATCAAGACCTGCTTTGGCCTTTGTCCATAGAATAACATTTCTTGTATAGATGCCCACAGATAATCCCTGCAGCTTTAATGCCTGGATGATCTTAGGAGATAATTGTGTAGATATAGACAGTTCACGCAGTTTTATAAAAGATGCATCAAACATATCCATTCTTGCAAATGACCATGGGCCATTGGTTACCGCATCTTCGTAGTTATCGTATTTAGTGGTGTTAGGATCACCTAAGTTTTCAATATAACCACCGTTGCCATCGCTGTACACACCGGGATAAAACGCACCATCATTGATAGTGATGTTACCATTGGTATTGTAAGGGAAACCGCCTGTTGCTTCAGTTGGTCCACCCACCAGGTGATATTGCTGGAAGCCCTGTACTTTAATGAACTGATCAGGATGTGCTTTTAAATAACCAGGAATATCGTTTTTAAATTCAGCAGGAATTGGTATGCCTACATTTAACTGGCTTGCCAATGCTGCATCAGATCCCATGTAGCGGTTGGTTTGAGAATAGAAGATACCACCGAGGCGCATGTCAACATTCGCACTCAGTGTAATATTCTTCCAGGTGAGTGAGGTTTGAATACCCATCAGCAGTTTAGGATTATAAGTACCTGCTACCATCTTATGCTGGAAGTCGCCATTGTTTTCTTTCTGCAAGCCACCACCATCATCTAACAGAGGCCAGCCATAGTAAGGTGAATTTTTATCCGTAACGGTGGCCATTTTATTATCCCACAATTGACCCAGTTTACCATCACTGATTACCTGTTTGCCGTTGGCATCAAACAGGTTTGGTATAGGTGTTCCTTTTGCATAAGTCCATGAACCGGTTGGTCCTTTATCCCAGAACTTAAAGTAAGGAACGCCATCTGCCAGTTTTAAGATGTATGCATTGTTCTTGGTGTAGTTTACACTCAAATCCCATTTCAAATCTTTTCTTGAAATGATGGTGCCGCCCACCTGCAATTCTATTCCTTCACTCCTGATCAAACCTGCATTGATTTGTCTGCCGGTAAACCCGGATGAGCTTGGTGTGCTGATGGAAAGAATTTGATTCTTATTATCAGACCTGTAAACAGTTCCTTCAAAACGCAGACGGTTGTTGAACATAGCGATCTCAGTTCCTAATTCAATTGATACTGCCTGCTCTGGTTTTAGGTTGGGGTTCTTTAAAGAAGAAGAAACAGATTGTACCACGGTGTTTCCAAAACTTCCAATTCCCACTGTACCATACAAATTATAAGGATCAGTGTCTTTACCTACACTAGCCCAGCCACCACGCAGCTTAAACAGGTTTACATTATGCCCAAAGTTGAACATTTTATTTAACAACAAACTAAGCGAAGCAGATGGATAGAAGTAAGAGTTGTTGTTGGATGGCAATGTACTTGACCAGTCATTTCTTCCTGTGAGATCCAAATAGGCAAGGTCTTTATAACCAAGTGATGCTGTTGCATAAACACTGTACATCGCTTTTTGATAATAGCCTGATCCTGTTCTTATATTGGCCTGTGCAATGTTGGCTACATTAAAGAATTCCGGCGCAGTAATACCACCGCCCGGTGCTGAATAAATTTGCTTGCTTGAACCATATACGTACTGAACGTTTCCACCGGCTGATGCAGATACATCGAACTTATCCAGGAATTCATTGTGGTAATTTACCAGGAAGTCGGTGTTGCTTTCTGTATTATAAATATCCGTTAAACCATAAAAGCCATTGAGTTCATCATTGTAACTCTTTGACATTTTTGTTTCCCTGTTTTCATAAAACAAATCCTGTGAGTAACGCATAAAGGCATTTACATGCTTGCTGAACTGGTAACTTGCTTTTACGTTTCCAAAAATATGGTTGCGTAAAAATCCATTCTTTACCTGGTTCAATGTAAACCATGGGTTGTTATCACCGTTGTCGTATGGATCTAATACATCCGGGCTTTCGTCAACACCTACAGGTGGTAAAGCCTTGCGCTGTTGAATACCTGGTGTGAGCCAGTAGTTTTTCATGTCTCTTACATCCACGCTTGGTGATAGATAAGCTACATCCTTTAATGCACCTTCATTACCAGCCACCACATTGTCTGAATTAGAACGGGCATAGTTGATAGAAGTAGTCAACTTGAAATCGTTGTTTACTTTATGGTCAATGTTTAATGAAAGGTTGTGCCGCTTTACATTGCTTGTTGGGATAATGCCATTGTTAGTAGTATAAGAATAGGAGAAACGATAGATGTCTTTTTCTCCTGCATTTTCAATAGATAAACTATTGATAGAAGTATAGCCTGTCTGTACAAAATTCTTCAGGTTGTTATGACCCACCATTGGCAATGGAACATAATTACCGTTGGCATCTTTTGGACTATTCCATTGAATGGCTTTGATGCCCTGGTTCAATGGTGTACCAAAGCGATAGGTATCGGTTCCTGCAAGATCCACCATGGTGCCGTTCCAGCTATTAAAGCCATTGGGGGTGGTGTATGGATCAGTACCCACGGTATAATCCAGGTTCAGCGGAAAATAGTGATAAGGTGCTGCTATTACATTGGTAGTGCTGAAAGTCATACCCAGGCCTTTTGATTTTCTTCCTGATTTGGTAGTGATCAATACCACGCCATTACCTGCTCTTGAACCATAGAGTGCTGCAGCGCTTGGGCCTTTTAGTATGGATACATTTTCAATATCATTTGGATTGAGGTCTGATATCGTATTACCATAATCCACATCATTGTTATTACCATTGTTGGTGCCCACATTGCTCAATGAATTTTTCACCGGCACACCATCAATTACAAACAGCGGTTGGTTATCGCTGTTGAGTGATCGCATCCCTCTTATTACAATGCTAACTGAACTGGTGGGTGAAGCACTGGTAGAACTGATGGCAACACCGGAAACCCTTCCTGCCATTGCATTCAGCACATTGGTTTGTGCTACTTTGTTCATGTCGTCTCCTTTGATCTGGCCCACATCATAACCCACGGAGCGTTTACTTCGGGTGATGCCCAGCGCAGTAACCACCACATCAGAAAGATTGGCGGCATTGCTTTGCTGCAGGGAAGCGGCAATCCTGTCTTTTCCTTTCACAGCAATTTCCTGGTTATCGTAACCTACATAAGAGATTACCAGCACTGCATTACTGCCAGATACAGTAAGGCTGAAGTTTCCATCTCCGTCAGTGATTACACCGTTCTTGGTACCTTTTTCCAATACATTGGCACCTGGTAAAGCCACACCGTTTAGGCCGGTAACTTTACCACTAATAGTGTTCTTGCCTTTGTCCTGCGCATGCAGTAATACAGAAGCAAAAAGCAAAAAGCTTAGGCAAAGCGCCAGCCTGCTAATAATGTGGCTGACATGAATTTTTCTGTCCATTATTGTTTAATTAAGCGTTAAGGGAGCGTTAGTTTTGTTATATAGAATAATACTCCTGCAATCTGTTCCGGCCTTACATCAAACATGGCTTTTCTCTGCCGGCATAAGCTGAAAGGGTGGGGCTGTCTGGCGGCAATTCTGTGATGAGATAGTCTACTGCAGAAAGGTCGCAGATCTTGATCTTCTGCGCCGTTCCAAATTTTTCTGCAATACTCACCACGGCTGTTTTCTTTGCATTACCAATCATTGCCTTAATCACGTGCACTATTTCCCAGTCAGAATCTGTTAATCCATCGGGAATAGAAATCCCGTTTGTTCCAATCACACATAAATCAATTCTTATATCATTGAGTTCATTGATCACATGGGCACCGGTGTGTATATTGGAGTTCTTCAGTAGTTTGCCTCCAATGGTAATCACTTCTATGTTTTCATGTTCAGCAAGCACAAGTGCAGTGTGTGGGCTTACGGTAAAAAAAGTTGCTTTTAAATCGGGTGGAATTTTTTTAGCAATCTCCATGATGGTGGTTCCGCCTTCCATCAGGATCAGCATATCATTTTTGAAAAGGCTAATGGCTTTGTCTGCAATGGATTGTTTTTCCTGCAGTGCGTACACCTTGTTCTGGTTATTAAAAGGAGAATGAAATGTTTTGCTCATTGCCCCGCCATGCACTTTTAGAATCAAGCCCAAATCACTCAGCTCATTCAGGTCTCTCCTGATGGTATCTTCAGACACATCCAGCTTTTCCTTTAAATCCGTTGACAGCACCTTGTTGTGCAGGTCAATTTCTTTCAGGATGATTTTATGTCTTTCTTCTTTCAGCATTGCGGTTTGTTGCAGTTTTTCAGGATGAATATAGCAATTTTTTGCACGAACCTACAGTTTTTTAAAAAAATGTCCGTAAAAAGACGCAACTTTAATGGTAAGATAATAATATGGTCAAAATAACCGAACAGGATTCGCCGCACCGGCATCTGGAAAAAAAGAGCATACAGCAGCTAACTGCATTGATGAATGAAGAGAATGCGGTGGTGGCTGCCGCAATAAAAAAATGTTTGCCGCAACTCAATAATTTAATTCATGCCATTGTAAAAAAATTGTCTGCAGGTGGTCGTATGTTTTACCTGGGTGCAGGCAGTGGCGGGAGGTTATCTGTACTGGATGCAATTGAGCTGCCCACTACGTTTGGTATAGAGCGGGGTATGGTGAATGTAATTCTTGCTGGTGGTATAGAACATTTGGTAGAAGCAAGAGAGGAGATGGAGGATAATTATATGGAAGGATGGGAAAGATTGCAGGCAGCAAATGTTACTGAAAAAGATATTGTGGTAGGTATCTCTGCAAGCGGAACCACACCTTTTGTTCTGGGTGCACTGGAGGCATGCAGGAAAAATAATATTGTTACGGGTTGTATTGTAAGTAACCCAGGTTCGCCTGTTGCTGAGCAGGCTTATTACCCGGTAGAAGTAATTACCGGGCCGGAGTTTATTACGGGCAGCACCCGGATGAAATGCGGCACTGCACAAAAAATGATCTTTGATATGATCAGCACCACGGTAATGATACAGCTGGGCAGGGTAGAAGACAATCACATGGTAAATGCCAAACTGATCAATGATAAAATAACAGACAGGGCTGTAAAGATGCTGATGCGTAAAGCCGATATTACTGCCTATGATAATGCAAAGGCAATATTGCTGGAGCATGGCAGTGTAAAAAAAGCATTGGATCATCTCAGGTCTGTTACTATCTAATATCCATTCATGCGTTCAGCCAAACCTATTATCATCATTGGTGTATTGTTTTTTGTTTTTGGTTTTGTTACCTGGCTTGGCTCTGTGCTGATACCTTATTTGAGAATCGCCTGCCAGTTGAATAACTTCACATCTTACCTGGTAGTATTTTCTTTTTACATTTCTTACATGGTAATGGCCATACCTGCTGCCGGCGTTTTAAAAATCACGGGCTATAAAAAAGGTATGTCGCTGGGTTTGTTTATCATGGCGCTTGGGGCCTTGCTATTTCTTCCTGCAGCCTATAGCAAATCCTATCCCGTTTTTCTCACCGGGCTTTTTGTACAGGGTACTGGCCTGGCTTTATTACAGACAGCATCCAACCCTTATATTACTATTCTTGGCCCACTTGAAACAGCGGCCAGGCGAATCAGCATCATGGGTATTTGCAATGGTATTGCAGGAGTGCTGGCACCGCTGTTATTAGGTGCCGTTATTTTAAAAGATGCAGACAGCATCAAAGAAAGCATTATCCGTATGAGTGAAACAGAAAAAGCTGCTACATTGAACCAGCTTGCCCAGCGGGTGATTCTTCCCTACAGCATCATGGCCGCAGTACTGGTGCTGCTTGCTTTATGGGTTTATTTTTCCAGCTTACCTGAAATGAACAGTGATATAGATGAAGGCGAAGAAGAAAGTACCATAAGCAAATCGAGGACAAGCATTTTTCAATTTCCACATTTACTATTGGGTGTGTTTACGTTGTTTATGTATGTAGGTGTGGAAGTGATAGCAGGCGATTCGATTATTAATTATGGTGCCTCACAGGGTATACCGATTGCTACTGCAAAATTTTTTACCAGTTGTACCTTGAGTTTAATGCTGGCTGGTTATGTGATTGGTATTATACTCATTCCTAAATATTTGTCGCAGGTAAAGGTGTTACAGATATCTGCTGTATTGGGATTAGTTTTTTCTTCTCTTGCCCTGCTCACCAAAGGGTATTTATCCGTTGCATGCATAGCATTGCTTGGTCTTGCTAATTCAATGATCTGGCCTTCCATCTGGCCATTGGCAATTAATAAGCTGGGAAGGTTTACAAAAATTGGTTCTTCTTTTTTGATAGTAGCCGTGGGCGGAGGAGCATTGATTCCATTGCTTTACGGCTGGCTGGCAGATTTTAAATTCATCACACCGCATTATGCTTATATTATTGTATTGCCCTGCTATGCCATGATTTTATTCTATGCTGTAAAAGGCCATAAAATTGGCCTTGAAACAAAGCAATAATATTTAGGAAATTTTTTCCTTTGTTCTGAATGAAGAAAGAAAAATGCCCGTTAAAAATATGGTTAACGTGCCCACTACAATTACCATATTACTGTGCAAGGATGTTTTCAGGTAAGCGTAAGGGTTAGGTATCAGTGGCGAGAACGTAATCCACGCAATTACAATCACACCAATGATCACAGCAATGATGGCTTCTGCATTCTTTGCCTTTTTGCTGACAAAGCCCAATAAAAAAAGCCCTAACATGCCTGCTGAAAAAATCCCTGATAACTGCCACCATAAATCCA
>CAZDHQ010000009.1:0-19361 GCA_964505135.1 uncultured Ferruginibacter sp. | reverse complement strand
GCTGGTTAATGCCGAGCACACAGGCGGTTTCACAGGGGGCCGGGCAAATTCTTCCTGTAAACTCAGGGAAATTATTGGTAGATGATAAAATATCGTATGCCTCTTTCCAGCTTTTACGATACACTGCATCGTTGAACTCAGGAATTACATTTCCTAAAGGACAACCATTATGACAAAATGGAATGCCACAGTTCATACACCTTGCAGACTGCTGGTTTAATTTTTCATCAGAAAATCTTTCCACAAATTCTTTGTAATCATTCACCCTGTCCTTAGCAGGGCGCTTTGCCGGAAGCTCTCTTGTAAATTCTAAAAAACCTGTTGGTTTACCCATATCGCAGAACTAATTTTTCGTTTGATTAATTGATTTGATTACTTGCCAACGATCGCAGTTTCTTTTTTCTTCTGCAATACTTTTTTGTAATCTCTCGGGAATACTTTGATAAAGTTCTTCAATTGATTTTCGAAATCATCTATTACAAATTTGGCAACAGAGCTCTTGGTATTGTTATAGTGATTGGTGATCAACTGCAATAGTTCCTCTTTGTCATCATCACCTACCGGATCAAGATCCACCATTTCTTTATTGCAGAGTGAAGGGAACAATCCTTTTACATCATACACATATGCAATACCACCACTCATACCTGCTGCAAAGTTTCTTCCTGTATTACCCAGTATTACTACTTTACCACCAGTCATGTACTCACAACCATGATCACCCACACCTTCTACTACAGCAGTAGCACCAGAGTTTCTTACACAAAATCTCTCACCAGCCATACCTCTGATATAAGCTTCGCCTGATGTTGCACCATAGAAGGCCACGTTGCCGATAATGATATTATCTTCCGGAACAAAAGTTGCTTTCGGTGACGGATATACGATCAATCTTGCACCGCTCAATCCTTTACCAAAATAGTCATTGGCACCACCTTCCAGCTCAAGTGTTACACCTTTAGTATTGAAAGCACCAAAGCTTTGCCCCGCCGTACCGGTAAATTTAAAATGAATGGTATCATCAGGCAAACCGGCGGCTTTGTACTTTTTAGAAATTTCGTTTGACAAAATAGTACCTGCTGTTCGATCAATATTCTTAATGTCAAACTCAGCATACACTTTCTGCTGGCTTTCCAAAGCAGGTTTAGCCGCTTCCATTAACTTCCAGTCAAGTACTTTATCCAGTTCATGATCCTGGTCTTCTTTGTGGTAAAGTCCTGTATAAATAGATGCAGGTTCTTTATACAAGATTGGAGAAAGATCCAGCTTGCTGTATTTCCAGTGATCAATGTTTTCCCTCATTTCCAAACAATCTACCTGGCCCACCATTTCATTGATGGTTCTGAAACCAAGCTGTGCCATTATTTCTCTTAACTCTTCTGTTAAGAATTTGAAGAGGTTTACTACCGCATCAGCATTACCTGTAAAGCGTTTACGAAGTTCAGGATCCTGGGTAGCTACACCTACAGGACACGTATTCAGGTGACACTTACGCATCATAATACAACCTTCTGTAACCAATGCGGCTGTTGCAACGCCCCACTCTTCTGCACCCAATAATGTTGCTATAGCAATATCACGTCCTGTTTTTAATTGACCATCCGTTTGCAACACCACACGGCTGCGGAGTTTATTTCTCACCAATGTTTGATGGGCTTCTGCCAAACCAAGCTCCCAGGGTAATCCTGCATGCTTGATGGAACTGATGGGTGATGCACCTGTACCACCATCATGGCCTGCAATCAACACCACATCTGCTTTTGCTTTTGCAACACCTGCTGCGATAGTCCCAACACCAGCTTTTGATACCAGTTTCACATTGATCCTTGCAGCCCTGTTAGCATTTTTTAGATCAAAAATCAACTGGGCCAAATCTTCAATAGAATAAATATCATGGTGTGGCGGAGGAGAAATCAATCCCACACCAGGTGTAGCATGTCTTGTTTTACCAATCCATTCATCCACTTTATGTCCTGGTAACTGACCACCTTCGCCGGGCTTTGCACCCTGCGCCATTTTAATCTGCAGTTCATCCGCTTCTGTTAAGTAGTAGCTGGTAACCCCAAATCTTGCAGACGCTACCTGCTTGATAGCGCTACGCATAGAGTCGCCGTTTGGTAGAGGCTGGTAGCGCATTTCATCTTCACCACCCTCACCAGTATTACTTTTACCGCCCAGTCTGTTCATTGCAATGGCCAATGTGCTGTGAGCTTCATGAGAAATAGAACCAAAGCTCATCGCTCCTGTTGCAAATCTTTTATAAATTGATTCAGCAGACTCTACCTCATCAATAGAAATTGGCTGGCGATGGAAATTAAATTCAAACAAGCTCCTGAGCGTACATGCTTTTTCTGACTGATCATTTACTAGCTTGGAGTATTTTTTGAAAGTGCCGTAATCATTCATTTTTGTAGAATACTGCAATAAATGAACGGTCTGTGGATTGAAAAGGTGAAACTCTCCTTTCCGTTTCCATTGATATAAACCTCCAACAGAAAGTCTGTTTACAGGTTTTTCCTTGCGGCTGAAAGCAAATGCATGCTTAGCTAAATTTTCTCTTGCAATTTCATCCAGGCCCATTCCTTCAATTCTTGAAACAGTACCGGTGAAATATTTATCAACCACCGATTGATTCAAACCCACGATCTCAAAAATCTGTGCACCCTGGTAAGATTGCAAAGTGGAGATACCCATTTTTGAGAACACCTTTAATAATCCATCATTTACAGCTTTGGTATAATTTTTTTTCAGTTGTTCTGCATCTAAATCTGTTTCCAGCTTTCCATTCATCTTCATATCCCTGATAGATGAGAAAGCCAGGTAAGGATTGATTGCTGTTGCTCCAAATCCAAGCAGGCATGCAAAGTGATGCACTTCCCACACATCACCAGCTTCCACTACAATGCCTACCTGTCCACGCAATCCTTTACGGATAAGATGATGGTGTACTGCTGCAGTTGCTAATAGAGATGGTATTGGCGCATGATCAGAGTCAATAGCCCTGTCTGTTAATATCAACACTTCAAATCCATCCATTGCAGCATCTACCGCATAGCGGCAAAGTCTTTCCAACGCTTTTTGCAGGCTCCCGGGTTTACCATCAGCCCTGTAATAAGTCTGTAATGTTTTTGCCTGGAAAATACCAGTATCAATACTCCTGATTTTTTCCAGTTCATAGTTGGATAACACAGGATGCTTTAACGCAACCGTGTGACAGCTCAATGGATCCTCAACAAGCAAGTTTCCATTGTTACCAACAAAAGTTGACAATGACATTACCAAACGCTCCCTGATTGGATCAATTGGAGGATTGGTTACCTGTGCAAATAATTGTTTGAAGTAAGAGCTTAAGTGCTGTGGCTGATCACTCAGAATTGCCAACGGCACATCAGTACCCATAGAGCCAATTGGTTCTTTAGCATCCAAAGCCATGGGAGCAATGATGTTATCCAAATCTTCTGTACTGTAACCAAAGGCTTTTTGATATTTGAAAACCTGGTCACTTTCAAGATGTGTGAACATTACTCTTGGCTCAGGCAATTCCTCCATACGTATTTTATATTTGTTCAACCAATCTCCGTAAGGTTTTTGAGAACAAATATTTTTCTTCACTTCAGCATCACTGATGATACGTCCCTGCTCCATATCCACCACAAACATTTTTCCTGGTTGCAATCTTCCATTTTCTTTTACAATGGCAGGATCAACAGGCAATGCACCACTTTCAGAAGCCATAATCACACGGTCATCTTTGGTAACGCAATATCTTGAAGGACGAAGACCATTTCTATCCAGCGTAGCACCAATTATTTTTCCATCTGTAAATGAAATGGAAGCCGGACCATCCCATGGTTCCATTAATGATGCATGGTATTCATAAAATGCTTTCTTTACAGGATCCATTTTATCATCTTCATCCCACGCTTCCGGAATCAGCATCATCATTACATGTGGTAAGCTTCTTCCTGTTAGTGCCAATAATTCAATCATATTATCTAAACAGGCTGAATCTGATTGAGCACTTGAAATCAACGGCAATACCATCTCCATTTCTTCTTTGCTGAAGAATGGTGATTCAAAACCTTTTTCACTCGCTTTTAACCAGTTTAAGTTTCCCTGTAGTGTATTGATCTCACCATTATGAGCAATGTAACGGAATGGCTGCGCCAGTTTCCAGGAAGGGAAAGTATTGGTAGCAAAACGGGAGTGTACCAAACCAAATGCAGATACTACTCTTTTGTTATTTAAGTCGGGGAAGTAATTGCGAACCTGGCCGCTGGTCAATTGTCCTTTATAGACAACTGTTTTGTAAGAAAGCGATGCAATGTAAAAACCAATGGCATCTTTTCTCACCGTATTATTGATGGTATGTGTTGAGTAATTACGCAACACAAATAATTTTCTTTCGAAATCAAGTGGATTAGTAATGTGATCAGGACAAGCGATGAACACTTGCTCCATTACAGGCTCAACAGACAATGCTGTTGGACCGATATCAGCCGTATTTACAGGAACACTTCTATAAGTAAGAATTTCCAGCCCTAATTTTTCAGCAGCCCGGTTGAAAATATCACGGCACTCTTCACGGAGTTTTATTTCCTTGGGAAAGAAAATAACACCTACACCATACTTACCAAAAGCTGGAAGATGAACACCGAGTTTAACACATTCGTCAAAGAAAAATTCATGGGGAACCTGGATCATAATACCGGCACCATCACCTGTATTATTTTCACAGCCACATGCACCCCGGTGCTCCATGTTTTCAAGCACTGTAAGTGCATCCGCAATGTGTTGGTGAGATTTGTAACCTTTGATGTTTGCTACAAAGCCAATGCCGCATGCATCATGTTCAAAAGCCGGATTGTACAATCCTTGTTTGCCTGCCATAGTTACGCAAGTTTTTTGTGAGTAATACTAAATTATAAAACAGTCTTTCTGTATAGCAAGCAATCGGATAAAAATACGCAATAAAATCTATACAGAGCACTTGTTTAATCTACTTTTTTGACAGAGTATCGGTTGTATTAGTTTTCATCTTACGGATTATAATTTTCTCAAAAGCATGGTTACACCAGGTAACCAAATAATGTATCGTCTTTGTTCAACTCTGTATAATTAATTTGGTAGTGCTGCAGGTTTTCTATCAGCTTTTTATAATCATCTTTTTCTCTTAGTTCAATACCCACCAACGCAGGGCCTGATTCTTTGTTTGTTTTTTGCATGTATTCAAACCTGGTGATATCATCATTTGGTCCGAGTACATGACTTACAAACTCTTTTAGTGCGCCGGGCCGCTGTGCAAAGCGGATGAGGAAATACTTTTTTAATCCTTCGTATTGCAGGCTTCTCTCCTTAATCTCCTGCATGCGGTCAATATCATTGTTACTACCACTTACAATGCACACAATATTTTTACCCTTGATTTCATCTGCATAATCATCCAGCGTTGCAATACTTAAAGCTCCTGCAGGTTCCACCACAATGGCATCTTCATTATACAATTTTAAAATCGTAGAACATATTTTCCCCTCTGGCACAAGATGCATATCATCCAGCACATCTTTGCAAATAGAAAATGAAATATCCCCTACCGTTCTCACCGCCGCACCATCCACAAAACGATCCATATTTTGCAAGGTCACAGGATGACCAGCTTTCAGTGCTTCCTTCATCGAAGGTGCGCCTTCCGGTTCCACACCGATGATTTTTGTTGCTGGTGAGTACATTTTAAAATAAGCACCAACACCTGCACTTAAGCCACCTCCTCCAACAGGAATAAAGACATAATCTAGGGCCCCCTCTATCTCCCCCGAAGGGGGAGGAAACGGAGAAGATTGAAGCGAAGAATGGTTACTGAATTGTTCCAGTATATCCACTCCTACTGTTCCCTGACCTTCAATAATCTTATAATCGTCAAATGGCGGAATAAATGTCAAACCATTTTCTTCTGTATAATTTTTTGCAGCCGTTGCACAATCATCAAAAGTGTCACCAATCAAACGCACTTCTATAAAATCTTCGCCAAACATTTTCGTCTGGTTGATCTTTTGATTGGGCGTAGTAACCGGCATAAAAACTACACCGGGAATCTTTAGTTTCTTACAACTGTAAGCAAAACCCTGTGCATGATTACCTGCACTTGCACACACCACTCCTTTTTGCAATTGCGCCGCAGGTAAGCTACTTATCATGTTATAGGCGCCCCTCAGTTTATAACTTCTCACCAATTGCAGGTCTTCTCTTTTCAGGTAGACATTACAATGGTATTTTTTTGAGAGATTACGATTGAATTGTAACGGTGTTTTTGAAACTACTTTTTTTATTCGGAGAGAGGCACTGGTGAAATCAAGAGCAGCCCAAGCCGCCCTTCCCCTAGAGGGGCGGCTTACTGTCTCTTCTATATCGTAGTTTTTCTCTATCATCCAGGCTCTTTACCTCGTTTTATTTTCCCCCTTTATAGGATAGGGGCGTCTTATGCTGTTTCTAACTGTGATGCTTTTTTCTTGTCTAATGATACCGTCTGAATCACTTTCATATCAGTCATTGCTTTTCTCAACACAGCACCTACCTGCTCTACCGGGTGATTGCGGATGATCTTATTCACTTCAATGATCGCCCTGTTATCAACACCATTGTCTTTTCCTGCGTTGTAGTTAGTGCCAATCACATCTTTATCAATAGTACTCATAAATTCTTTCAACAATGGTTTTGCTGCATGATCAAACAAATAGCAACCATACTCAGCCGTATCAGAAATTACACGATTCATTTCAAACAATTTCTTACGTGCAATAGTGTTTGCAATCAATGGCGTTTCATGCAATGACTCGTAGTAAGCAGATTCAGCTTTAATGCCTGCTTCTACCATTGTTTCAAATGCCAGCTCCACACCTGCACGCACAAAAGCCACCATCAATAAACCATTATCAAAATATTCCTGTTCACTAATTGCTTTATCTGTTGGAGCAGTTTTTTCAAAAGCTGTATCTCCTGTTGCTTTTCTCCATGTTAACAAATTGATATCATCATTTGCCCAGTCTTCCATCATTGTTTTGGAGAAATGACCACTCATGATATCATCCTGGTGTTTACCAAACAATGGACGCAAAATATTTTTCACTTCAGTTGATAACTCGTAAGCTTTCAACTTTGCAGGATTGCTCAGCCTGTCCATCATTGCTGTGATACCACCATGCTTCAACGCTTCAGTAATTACTTCCCAACCATACTGAATCAATTTAGCAGCATATGCAGGTTCAACACCTTTTTCTACCATCTTATCAAAGCAAAGAATAGAACCTGTTTGCAACACACCACACAAAATTGTTTGCTCTCCCATCAAATCAGATTTTACTTCCGCTACAAAAGATGAACGCAATACACCTGCCCTGTGACCACCTGTTGCAGCAGCATAAGCTTTTGCTTGTGCAAGGCCTTTTCCTTCCGGATCATTTTCAGGATGCACTGCTATCAATGTAGGTACGCCAAAACCTCTCTTGTATTCTTCACGAACTTCTGTACCAGGGCATTTAGGTGCCACCATAATTACGGTGATGTCTTTACGAATCTGGGTTCCTTCTTCCACGATATTAAAACCATGAGAGTAAGAAAGCGTTGAACCTTTTTTCATCAAAGGCATGATCGCTTTTATTACAGAAGTATGTTGTTTATCTGGTGTAAGGTTTAAAACCAAATCAGCGTTTGGAATCAACTCTTCATAAGTACCCACTACAAAACCGTTTTCAGTAGCGTTTTTATAAGATGCTCTTTTTTCTTCAATCGCTTCTTTACGCAATGCGTAAGCAATGTCTAAGCCGGAGTCTCTCATGTTCAGGCCCTGGTTTAAACCCTGTGCACCGCAACCAACAATTACGATTTTCTTTCCTTTTAAAACATTTACACCATCAGCAAATTCGCTGCGGTCCATGAATTCGCAAGTACCTAATTGTCTTAATTGCTCTCTTAGCGATAATGAATTGAAATAGTTTGCCATTGTTTTTTTGTTGTTACTTAAAAAGTAATTGTTTGAAATTTTAATATTTATGTTTCCAGCAACATCAACATTGTTCAACATCGTTGTGTCACTCACTTGTACGTTTGTTACGTTATTCACCCGGCCTCACCCTCGTTCTCCCGATATATCGGGAGAGGCCAAACCTCTTATCTTTTTCAACTTTTGTAATTAAGCATTTCAGCTTTTATCCATGCTTCAACAAAATGCCAACAGTATTTATTAATAAAAGAGCTTTAAAGTTTTGAGGCCTTCTTAAGCCTCCCCTTGGGGGAGCTTTGGTGGGTCCCTTACATCGTAAACACTTCTTCATTCTTATCCAAAAACTCATTCTCCAGCACTTCTTCCCCTGGTTCCCTGTATTCAAATTCTTTGAGTTTTTTATGAAAGCCATCACTGTCTTTTATGATCGCAACTCTTGCACTTCTTACAAATTCTATCAACCCGTATGGTTCAAGAATTTTAATAAACTTATCTGTTTCGTCACGCTGGCCGCTTACTTCAAATACCGTGTAGTCTTTTCTTATCACAACAGCTTTTGCACCATGCTGACTCAATAATCTTTCAACTTTTACTTCTTCTGCAATAATTTCTGTTGGAACTTTATAAAGCGCTAACTCTTGCCAAATGATTTCTTCATTGGTGTTATAATACGCCTTCAATACTTCTACCTGCTTTTCAATCTGGCGGCACAATTTTTTTACTACTTCTTCCACTTCATTGATCACTATCGTAAATCGGTGTACGCTTTCTACTTCAGATGGAGAAGTGTTTAAACTTTCTACATTAATTTTTCTTCTTGAAAAAATAATGGCTATCCTGTTCAGCAAACCGATTTGGTTTTCTGTATAAACTGTTATTGTGAACTCTTGCTTGTGATGCCCCGCCGCCCCTAAAGGGGAGCCAGGAAGTGCATTCGTTTTATTTGTGCTCATAAAATTTTTTATTGTTCATTAATGTAATGTCGGTTGAAGTGAGTGACACAACGATGTTTAATTCCTATTCAAAAGCTGGTCTCAAAAAAAACAACACTTACATTAATGATATACCTAAATATTATTTTGGTCTTGCCTTTAGTTCCCCTTTAGGGGCGGAGGGGGTTAAATCTCATCCGTACCCAATACAATCTCCGCAACTCCCCTACCCTGCGGCACCATTGGAAATACATTATTTTCCTTACCCACCATTACTTCAAGCAGGTAACTACCTTTTGAAGTAAGCATTTCATTCAATGCATCTTTCAGATCTTTCCTGTCTGACACAGATTTACCAGGAATGCCATAACCCTTTGCCACCTGTACAAAATCAGGACTTTGAATATCTACAAATGAATAGCGCTTTTCATGGAAAAGCTGCTGCCATTGGCGCACCATTCCTAAAAAGTTATTATTCAGTATCAAGATTTTTACATCAGGTTTGTATTGAATGATGGTACCCAATTCCTGTATCGTCATTTGGAAACCACCATCACCGATAATCGCAACTGTTGTACGGGTAGAATCACCATAAGCAGCACCGATTGCAGCAGGCAATGCGTATCCCATGGTACCTAAACCACCGCTGGTAATATTGCTTTTAGTGATATTCATTTTTGCATAACGGCAGGCTACCATCTGGTGCTGGCCTACATCCGTTACAATGATGGCATTACCTTCTGTGAGTTCGTTCAATGTTTTGATTACTTCACCCATTGACATAACCTCAGTCGTTGGATTCATTTCAGGCTGAATACATTTGCTGTTTTCTTTCTCCATGTATTCATGAAATTTATTCAACCATGCAGTGTGTGTTTTTTGCTGCAGCATTGAAGTAAGCAATGGCAATGTTTCTTTACAATCTCCCCAAACAGGTACTGTTGTCTTTACATTCTTATCAATCTCTGCTGGATCAATATCCAGGTGAATTACTTTTGCTTGCTTGGCATATTTATCCAGGCGACCAGTAACACGGTCATCGAAACGCATACCCACAGCAATCAATACATCACATTCATTGGTCAGTACGTTTGGTCCATAGTTACCGTGCATACCCAGCATTCCCACCGCCAGTGGATGATCTGTAGGAATAGCGCTCATGCCCATGATCGTCCATGCAGCTGGTAACCCGGCTTTTTCTATAAATGCCTTGAATTCTTTTTCAGCTTTTCCAAGAATAACACCCTGTCCAAAAATTACGAATGGTCTTTCTGCTTCGTTGATCAGCTTCGCCGCTTCTTCCACATACGATTTGCGTACAATTGGTTTTGGACGATAGCTGCGGATATGATCACATTTTTTATACCCTTCGTAATCGAATTTTTGTAATTGTGCATTCTTCGTAATATCAATCAACACCGGACCGGGACGGCCGCTGCCTGCGATATAAAATGCCTTTGCTAACACAGCAGGAATTTCTGTTGCGTCAGTTACCTGGTAATTCCATTTGGTAACCGGTGTAGTAATATTGATCACATCTGTTTCCTGGAAGGCATCTGTACCTAGCAAGTGCGCAAACACCTGGCCGGTAACACACACCACCGGAGTTGAATCAATCATGGCATCCGCCAAACCTGTTACGAGGTTGGTTGCGCCGGGGCCACTTGTCGCAAACACCACACCTGTTTTGCCGCTGGCTCTTGCAAAGCCCTGTGCAGCATGAATGGCGCCTTGCTCATGGCGAACCAATATATGTTGTAAACGATCGTGATAATCATACAGTGCATCATAAATCGGCATGATGGCACCACCGGGGTAACCAAAGATGGTGGTAACACCTTCGGCTATAAAAGCATCTAAAACAGCTTCGCTACCAGAGATACTTGTAATAGTTTTTTCCTTTGTTTTTGCTTTTGTTAATTCAAGCGTTTCCATAAAAATTAATTTTTGTTTACCGGTATATTTTTCGGCAAACGGTTAAGCTTCATCTGTTACACATCCCTGTGAAGCATCCTTAACACACATCGCATATTTATATAACACTCCTTTCTTTTCCTTTAATTCAGGCTGCTTCCAGTTTTTACGTCTTTCTGCTATCACTTCGTCAGCAACCTTTAGTGTGATTTTATTGTTTGTTGCATCCAGTTCAATAATGTCGTCATCTTCTACCAGTGCAATCAATCCACCTTCAAATGCTTCCGGAGTGATATGACCGACGACGAATCCATGTGAACCACCACTGAACCTTCCGTCTGTAATCAATGCTACATCTTTACCCAAACCTGCACCCATAATCGCTGAAGTTGGCTTCAGCATTTCAGGCATACCGGGTGCTCCTTTAGGGCCTTCATATCTTATTACTACCACATCTCCTTTCTTCACTCTTCCATTAGCAATACCTTCTACCAAATGTTTCTCTCCATCAAATACCCTTGCAGTTCCTTCAAAGCGCTCTCCTTCTTTACCACTGATTTTTGCCACACTCCCTCTTTCAGCCAAATTACCATACAGGATTTGCAGGTGCCCCGTTTTTTTCAACGGCTGTTCCAATGGGTAGACAATCTTTTGTGTCTCAAAATTCAAACCCGGAACACCTGCCAAATTCTCTGCAACCGTTTTACCGGTTACGGTCAGGCAATCGCCATGGAGCAATCCTTTTTCCAGTAAATATTTCATTACTGCAGGTATGCCGCCATGTGCATGAAGTTCTTGCATTAAAAATTTGCCGCTTGGTTTAAAGTCGGCCAGCACAGGCGTTTTATCGCTGATGCGTTGAAAATCGTCCTGCGTTAAATCAACATCCACGCTTTTTGCCATTGCAATCAAATGCAATACAGCGTTGGTACTTCCACCAAGGATCATGATGATTACGATTGCATTTTCAAATGCTTTCTTCGTCATGATGTCCCTAGGCTTAATATCTTTTTCCAGCAATAGTTTGATTGCTTTGCCAGCTTCAATACACTCTTTCTTTTTATCATCACTGGTTGCAGGGTTTGAAGAAGAATAAGGTAAGCTCATACCCAATGCTTCAATTGCTGCAGCCATGGTATTAGCAGTGTACATACCACCACATGCACCTGCTCCCGGGCAACTGTGTTTTACCACTTCTTTAAAATCTTCCGGCGTAATGGTACCGGCTAATTTTTTTCCGAGTGCTTCAAATGCAGAAATGATATTTAACTCTTCACCTTTGTGATGCCCCGGAGCAATCGTTCCACCGTATACCATGATAGAAGGACGATTCAATCTTCCCATTGCCATCACAGCACCCGGCATGTTCTTATCACAACCAGGCAATGCAATCAATCCGTCATAATAAAAACCACCACACACACTTTCAATACTATCAGCAATCAGGTCACGGCTCACCAGTGAATAACGCATGCCGTCCGTACCGTTGCTGATGCCATCACTAATACCAATGGTATTAAAAATTAAACCCACCAGATCATTCGCCCACACACCTTCCTTCACCACTTTGGCCAAATCATTCAAATGCATGTTACAGGTGTTACCATCGTAACCCATACTTGCAATACCGATCTGTGGTTTCTTTAAATCTTCTTCTGTTAATCCAATACCATACAGCATCGCCTGCGCTGCCGGTTGTGTTTCATCCTGCGTTAATGTCTTTGAATATTTGTTTAGTTCTGCCATGATCTTTATGTACTTAACTTTTTAATCTTTAATCAACATCGTTGTGTCATGCTGACGCTTTGGTCAGCATCCCGACATTTATCGTCGGGACTCACTTGTACGTTTTGTTCGCTCTGCATCTTCCCCTCATTTTATTTTTCGGCCTCACCCTCGTTCTCCCGATATATCGGGAGAGGCCAAGCCTCATCTTTTTTTTCAACATTTGTAATTAAGCATTTCTGCATTTTATCTATGCTTCACCAAGATGCAGACAGTAATAGCCATTAAAAGAGCTTTAAAGTTTTGAAGCCTTCCTAAGCCTCCCCTTGGGGGAGGTTTGGTGGGGCTAAAAAAAACCGCCTCTTTGCGGAGGCGGTTGTTATATTCAGTTATTTGTTTTGCTTACATACAACATTCACCTCCGTTGATTACAGGAATAATAATGACGATCACCACGACTGTTAAGAGTGTAATTACATTATGTAGCCTGTTATTCAGCATTGATAAATTTGTTGAATGCGAATATACCGCCTAATATTTTTTATACAAAGAACTTTTTTCGGCCTCCCCCTTGTTCCCTCTCCAAAAGAGAGGGAGGCCTAACCTTATATTTTTTCAACTTTTGTAATTAAGCATTTCAGCAACAACCTTTTATTCAACAATTAAACTCCCTGCCTGATCAAAAGAACTTTTTATTTAGCTGAGTTCTTAAGCCTCCCCTTGGGGGAGGTTGGGTGGGGCTTCTATATTATCGTACTCTTCCTTAATTCAATATTTTCCTTCTTCACCGTGCCCGGAATTTTTCCGCTCACATAATCCGCAATTAGATCACCCACCGTGCTGGTGAAGTAAAAATTCACAGGATCTATATCTCTCGTAACAAAATTGTTTTGCAAGGTCCACTCAACAGCATCTCTTATGATCAATGCTTCTTTAGTTAAACCAAAATAATCCATCATCATCGCAGCTGATAAAATGGAACCAACGGGATTGGCAATATCTTTTCCTGCAGCACTTGGATAAGAACCGTGGATTGGTTCAAACAGCGCCTTATCTTTTCCAACAGCAGCAGATGGCAACATACCCATGGAGCCAACCAATACGCTTGCTTCATCACTCAAAATATCACCAATCAAATTTTCTGTAAGAATTACGTCAAACTGTTTTGGATTTAAAATGATTTGCAGGGATGCATTATCAGCATACATATACTCCAGCTTTACATCAGCATATTGCGTAGCTACTTCCTTCACTACCCTTCTCCATAACCTTGATGTATCTAACACATTGGCCTTATCAACCAATGTTAATTTCTTCTTTCTTTTTTGTGCACTTTGAAATGCAACATGAGCAATGCGTTCTACTTCTTCACGGCTGTACGCTGCTTCATCACTGGCGTAATTGCCATCTTCACTTGTATGGCGCTTGCCAAAATAAATGCCGCCGGTCAATTCACGGAATATCACACAATCCACACCTTCCAGATGCTTTGGCTTAAAAGGAAGTAAATGTTGTAATAATGGATAAGTAGTAATGGGGCGGATGTTAGCAAACAACTGCAATGCTTTTCTTATACCAAACAAACCCTGCTCAGGACGAACAGCGGCTGTAGGATCATTATCATATTTTGGAAGACCAACTGCACCAAACAATACTGCATCACTGTCCAAACAAATATCAATTGTTTCTCCAGGCAACGCTGTTCCTGTTTTAGCAATAGCTGCCCCGCCTACCAATGCTTCTTTAAAGAAAAAGTCATGATTAAACTCTTGTGCTATGGCATGCAGCACCTTTACGGATTGGGCGGTCACTTCTGGACCGATTCCGTCTCCGTTTAATATGGCTATTTTCTTTTTCATGGAATCAGCTGTTGTTTTGAGGGTTGGATGAGCAACAACATGAACCTGCCCAACAGTTACACTGGGCTTCCATCTTATACTGGTTCATATTTCTTTTGTTGATCATAAATTATATCGCTGCTGCAGTTTGAAATTGTTTTGACATAGCATGCAGGTCATCATCATTCACTTCTTTTTTTGTATCTGCTACTTTTAAAAAGCTCTGGTACAATGCATCCACTTCGTCACGGTTAAACTCGTAACCTAACTTGCGAAGACGGTGTGCCAACGCACTGCGTCCACTCCTTGCCGTTAGTACAATCTTGGAACCATCAGCACCTACTTCAGAAGGTTCGATGATTTCATAAGTCTGGGCATTCTTTAAGAAACCATCCTGGTGAATACCGGATGAATGGGAGAATGCATTACTACCCACAATGGCCTTATTGCACTGAACCGGCATACGCATGGTTTCAGCCACCAACTGGCTCATTGGATTCAGCAGCCTGCTATTTACATCTGTATAAAAATTCAATTCCTTGTGTTGTTTGATAATCATCACCACTTCTTCCAGTGAAGTGTTACCGGCTCTTTCGCCAAGGCCATTGATGGTGCATTCAATTTGTCTTGCACCAGCAATTACACCTGCTATAGAGTTTGCAGTAGCCAAGCCAAGATCATTGTGACAGTGGCAGGATAGAATGGCCTTATCTACATTTGGCACATTATTAATAAGGTAAGCAATTTTTTCTCCGTATTCATGTGGCAGGCAATAACCGGTAGTGTCCGGGATATTTACTACAGTGGCACCTGCTTTAATTACGGCTTCCACCACCTTTGCTAAAAAATCATTTTGTGTACGGCCTGCATCTTCTGCATAAAACTCTACATCATCTACAAAATTCCTTGCCCACTTAACTGCCTTAACGGCTCTTTCTAAAATTTCTTCCCTGGTTGCATTAAATTTTGCCTGGATGTGCAAATCGGAAGTACCAATGCCGGTATGTATTCTTGGACGAACCGCATTTTTCAATGCATCTGCCGCCACTTCAATATCTTTTTGAACCGCCCGGGTTAAGCCACAAACGGTAGCATTTTTTATAATAGATGATATTTCACTCACTGCATCAAAATCGCCGGGAGATGAAATGGGAAACCCTGCTTCAATAATATCTACACCCAATTCTTCCAGCTTGAGCGCCAGTTCAATTTTTTCTTTTTTGTTGAGTTTGCAACCAGGCACCTGCTCTCCATCCCGGAGTGTGGTATCGAATATTTGAATTTTAGTGACCGACATATATTTATCAGTTTTTTATAGACGTGGTGATTAACTTTGTTGTAATCAATTTGTTATTGAGCAATTAGTTTGGTATCACTTATCGTACGAATTTAGCATGAATGGATATTTATAAATCAACATACTTACGATGCTTTTACGCCTTATAAGGGGCTTATTTTTTCACTAAACTCAATACCAGCAACAGTTTTGACAATTTTAAATTACGATGCCTAACCGCAGTACCGATACGTTGTTTCAGCTCATAAAATCACTTGAAAAGGGTGAAAAACGCAATTTTAAGCTCTACGCAACCCGGAATGCCTCCAGTGAAGAGCTAAAAATTGTGCAGTTGTTTGATGCGCTGGATAAAATGGACAGTTATGATGAAACGCTTTTATTGAAAAGAAACAGCAATATCAAAAAGCAGCAGCTCAGTAATTTAAAAGCACATCTCTACAAGCAAATCCTGAACAGTCTCCGCCTGATCAATGATGATTCTTATATTGACATGCAATTGCATGAACAAATGGATTATGCCCGGATCTTGTACAACAAGGGCCTTTACCTGCAAAGCCTGAAGGTGCTGGATAAAATGAAGGAAATGGCTAGAGCCGCTAACCAATTCACCTACCTGCAGCAAGTGCTGTTTTTTGAAAAAAAGATTGAAGCACTCTACATCACTCGGAGTATGAGCGACCGGGCTGATGCTTTAAGCAAAGAATCAGATGAGGTGAGCAGCAGCCTTTCACTGGTTTCACAATTATCAAACCTTGCTTTACAATTGTATAGTTGGTACATAAAAAATGGCCTGAGCAGGAACGAGAAAGAAGCGGATGAAGTACAGGAATTCTTTTTGAAAAGACTCGGCAATAAGTCCGATAAATGCAAAACCTTTTACGAAAAATTATACCTCTACCAGAGCTATTGCTGGACGGCTTTCATCCGGCAGGATTTTTTGCAATACTATCGCTACACACAAAAATGGGTGGATCTGTTTGATCAACATCCGCAGATGATTGAGATAGAAACCGGGCACTACATAAAAGGTATGCACAACCTGATGGGAGCACAGTTTAATTTGATGAATCCGGAGAGGTTAAGAAAAACATTGCACCAATTCGATCATTTTTGTAAAAGCCCTTTAGTTGCTAACAGCATTAATAACAAAGTGCAGTGTTTTGTATACCGTACCATTTCTTTCTTCAATCTGCATTTTTTAGAAGGCAGTTTTTCTGAAGGAATCAAATCTGTTCCTGAGGTAGAGAAAAGTTTGAAAGAATACGAGCTGTACATTGATAAGCACAGGGTATTGGTTTTTTATTATAAGATTGCCTGCCTGTATTTTGGCAGTGGCGATTATGAGAAAGCCATAGATTACCTGAATATTATTATCAACTGGAAAGTGAACCTTCGTACAGATCTGCAGTGTTACAGCCGGTTATTGCACCTGATAGCACATTATGAATTAGGCAATGATCAAATACTGGATCACTTGATCAAATCCGTGTACCGATTTATGGCCAAAATGCAGCACCTGAGCCCCGTGGAAGAAGAGATCTTCAAATTTATCCGCAAAACATTTCATGTGGGTGTAAGAAATATAAGGCCTGAATTAGAGAAGTTATTGGTAAAATTGAAAGCTTTGCAGCATAACCGGTTTGAAACAAGGGCTTTTATTTATCTTGACATCATTTCCTGGATTGAAAGCAAACTGGAAAATATACCGGTACAAAATATTTTAAGAGAAAAATTCACACAGAAAAAAACGATTACAAATAATGAAGCGAATGTTTAAGCTAGTGCTCACTTCTTTGCTTTGCGTATGGCTTTTTAGCTATGCCACCTGTAAGTATGGATTTAAAGATGTTTCTCCAATTCCTGACGATATCAAAACATTTAGAGTAAATTATTTTGACAATAAGGCTCCTTATGTCAGTCCAACACTGGCGCCCGCTCTAACAGAAAGATTGAGGCAGAAAATTATAGGTAGCACCAGGCTTACGCAAACAAACAGCGATGATGCTCACTACGACATCAGCGGTTATGTATCTGACTATTCTGTTAGCACTAGTGGTATAACGAATAATCAAAGTGGTACCAACCGTTTAAATGTGAGCTTCCACGTTATATTCCGAAATACAAAGGACGAGACCAAGAATAGCGAGTCCGATGTAAACTATACACTTGATTTTCCTGCATCACAAACGCTGTCTGATATAGAATCATCCAAGAGTGATGAAATCACGAGGAATTTGACGGATGCCATATTTAATAAAATATTCTCTAACTGGTAAGTTGTAAATATTCATTTAAGTCAGCATCATTCACCTGTTTTTTATAGCTTTGGCGCATGGAAAATTACAGGCAGCTATATGAGTCTATGTTCAATAAAAATCTTGCGGATGATGATTCCCTTGATTTTTTACTTGACATAACAAAGCAATACCCTTTCTTCTCCCCTGCTCAATTTCTGTTACTGCATAAAATGCCAAAAACAGATGCAGCCTATAAAAAGCAATTGATGAGAACAACCACAGCCTTTAATAATAACTACTGGCTGAATTATTTACTGCTGCAAAAAGACAAGGATTCATTTATCGACGGTTTTTCTGCACAGGAAACTATTGCAGACACACCTGATGAAGTGAATAATTTTCATATTGCTTCAATAGAAAGAGAAACTGAAACAACGGCTTTCGCAATTGAAACTGAAGAAATAATAAATGCTACATCTGCGGTGATTGACTTAACACTGCCTGATACAGAACATCATAGCGATGACATAGTACAGGTGATAGAAGAACCGCAGATTGTAAACAATGAAGTAACAGAACCAGCAATTGAAGGTGAAAAGTTCGTGTCAACTAATCTAAATCCTGCCGAAGAAAACCAGGGAAATGAAGCGATCCTAACCACAAATGAGGAAGTAATAGAAGAGCCGCTTTCACCTAACGCAAAGCCATTAGAAAAAGATAAAACAGCTCCAGCGCTCAATGATGAACCTGCACTAAGTCCTGCATTTGATGATATGGAAGCTTCTTTTGAGTCAAAAGATGAATTTAGCAGGGATGTGATAAATGCGGCTTTTATTGATAGCGATCAACAAACTGAAAGTGAAGATGAGGTAAACGAAGATACAGTTTCAACAGGGGATTTCAACGACCATGCAGCAACCAGCAATGGTGAACAAAAGGAGTATTCAGAAGAAGAATTTATTGCTCCGTTAAAAACAGACCTGGCAGAAGCTGCAGCCATACTGGATACCAAACCCGTGGAAAATGGCCCCTTATTTGAACCCCTGCACACCACTGATTACTTTGCCAGCGTAGGTATTAAATTAAATGATGAGCTTAAGCCTGGTGACAGGTTGGGCAATCAATTAAAAAGCTTTACAGAGTGGTTAAAGACATTGAAAAAATTGCCGGGTCATACAAATGCTGCTGTTTCGCAGGAAGCAACTGAAAAGCAGAACCATAATATCCAGCAACTGGCAGAACATTCTAATAAAGAAGACGAAATCATTACCGAGGCCATGGCAGATGTGCTGATGCAGCAGGGACGTATAGACAAAGCTGTGGAAGTGCTGAAAAAATTAAGTTTGCTCAATCCCTCTAAAAACACTTACTTTGCCGCCAAAATTGACAAATTAAAAGAAGAGTGACATGTTAATACTATTT
>CAZDHQ010000008.1:0-19696 GCA_964505135.1 uncultured Ferruginibacter sp. | reverse complement strand
AAAAAAAAAGTTAATTTTTTTCCGGAACCTAAAAACTGCTTCGTCAATACTGTAAACATTCTTAAACAGTAAAAAACAACATTATGGAAAAGTTCATGCTCATCTTTCACAACGACATGTCTAAAGACAAACAACCCTCACCAGCTGAAATGCAGGATAACATGGCCAAATGGATGGCCTGGGTGGATAAGTTGGCCAAGAACGGACAGTATGTTTCCGGTGAACCGTTACTACCTGGCGGCAAGCTCATCAAAGGCAATGCAAAAAATGTAACCGACGGGCCCTATGCAGAAGGGAAAGAAATAGTAGGCGGTTATTTTATCGTAAATGCTGCTAATTATGATGAAGCAGTTTCATTGTGTGAAGATTATCCTGATTACGAGTTAGGAGGCAGTATTCAGGTAAGGCAGGTGATGAAACTGGATATGTAAAAGTGTTATCCAACAAGGATCATATACATCAAACTGTTGACCAGCTTTTCCGGCGGGAGTGGGGAAAGCTGGTTACCGTATTAACCAAATTATTTGGTACAGAAAATTTACAACTGGCTGAAGATGTGGTGCAGGAAACCCTCTTAAATGCACTCAACAACTGGAAGATAAACGGCTTGCCTAATAATCCTGAAGCCTGGCTTTTTAGTGCTGCAAGAAATAAGGCCATTGATGTATTAAGAAAACAACAGCTACAACAAGCCTATGCAAGGAACATTACTCCTTTATTAAAAAGTGAATACAGCCTTTCTCCTGCCGTTCATGAGCTGGTAAATGTGAACACCATTGATGATGATCAATTGAAAATGATGTTTGTTTGTTGCCACCCCGTGTTGTCAGCAGAAGCACAGGTTGCCATCATTCTAAAAACATTGTGCGGCTTTAGCGTAGCAGAAATTGCAAAAGCTTTTGTATGTAATTACGATACCATTGAGAAACGTTTATACCGGGCAAGGCAAACGTTGAAAGAAAACAATGTTTCATTTGATTTACCTGGGTCAAGTCAGTTGAATGAGCGTTTAGAAAATGTATTAACAGCCATCTATCTTTTGTTTAATGAAGGATATAATTCTACCCATCATGATGATTTGATAAGAAATGACTTGATTCAGGAAGCCATCCGCCTGTGTGAATTAACCTGCAAAAGCAAATTGGTAAATAACGGAGCCGGTTATGCGCTTTTATCATTGATGTGCTTTACCGCAGCCAGGAGCAAGGCAAGACTTAACGCCGCTGGAAACATTGTGTTACTTAAAGACCAGGATCGAAAGCTATGGGATATTGAATTGATAAAAAGAGCTATTGACTATCTTGACAGATCTGCTGCAACTGAAAAAATAAGCAGGTACCACATTGAAGCAGGCATTGCATTTGAACATGCCAAGGCAAAGCGATATACTGATACCAATTGGAAAAACATCCTTCATTACTATGATGTATTGTATCAATTGCGTCCATCGCCGCTGGTTGCTTTAAACCGGGCAATTGTAATTGCTGAAATACACGGACCAGCTACAGCAATTGACGCTATACATGCCATCCCTAATATTGCATTGCTGAAAAATTTTTATTTACTCCCTGCTACACTCGGCGAACTCTATAGCCAGCTTCAACAAAATGAAAAAGCCGTTAACTATTTTACTGAAGCAATGCAACTCACACAATCCGCTGCAGAAAAGCATTTACTGCAACAAAAGATGGCTCGTTTGCAGCAATAACAAAATTTTTTATTTTATCTTTTATGTAATACTACCTACCTGTTCATCCCATATCCAAATCCTTCGATTATGCAGTTTACCATGTTTAATCGGGATGCCAGGTATTTTCAAATGGCATTCCAGCTAATCTTTTTGTGTTATGGAATTTGGTTTTTACAATGGAGTGCTGCATGGCTGCACTATACCATATTGCTTACATCAGGTCTGTTATTTCATTTTGTTGCAGATAGTATTGTTGCTAAAAGAATTTCGTTTGATCCATTTTTAAAAAAAGGTGGATGGAAAAGTGTATTGATCAGTTGCTTTAGCCTTTGTCTTCTCTTAAAAACCAATAGCTGGATTATTTGTATTGCAGCTACTGCAATTACTATATTCAGTAAATACCTTTTTAAAATTAATGGTCGTCACATCTTTAATCCATCAGCATTGGGTATTGCTGCTACCGTTTATATTACAGGACAGGCATGGATTAGCCCTGGGCAATGGGGAAGCAATTTGGTGTTGTTTGTGGGCATCATTTCCCTGGGATTTATTATCGTAACAAGGGTACAGCAATTGGATATCACCATTGCATTTTTTACCACCTATGCATTGCTGTTGTTTATTCGATATAACCTTTACTTAGGCTGGCCAGTAGATTTCTTTGTACAGTCTGTTAGTACCGGCAGCCTGTTGCTCTTTTCCTTTTTTATGATCTCTGATCCAAAAACATCACCGGATCATTCGGTTGCCAGGGTTATTTGGGCTGTAATGGTTGCATGCATTTCATTTTATTTATCGGCTTTTAAATACATCAATGGAGCACCCATCTGGGTTTTAGTGTGTACTCAACCGTTAGTGCCCCTGTTTAATTATTTCTTAAAAGCAAAATCATTTGAGTGGAAAACAGTTTCGGCTCAACAAACACCTACGCATCAATTCCAACAATAAAATATACCGTTATGAAAAAGAAAATCATGATTATGTCAGCCATCATTGCTGCTTCACCGTTGCTCTATTCATTTTGTGGCTTCTATGTAAGCAAGGCAGACGGCACATTGAAAAACAAAACCAGCCAGGTAATACTGGTAAGAAATGGCGATAGAAATATCATTACCATGTACAACGACTTTAAGGGCAATACAAAAGACTTTGCAATGGTAGTTCCCGTACCGGTGGTGTTACAGGAAAAAGACATTAAGGTGGTTGACCCATCTATTTTTCAAAAATTAAATGATTACAGCGCCCCGAGATTGGTGGAGTACTACGATGAAAATGCATGTGAAATGCGTGAGTATAAAAGGAAACTTTTAAACGCAGCACCCGGCGTTGCGTATGAGTATTCAAGTATGGACAAGGCAGATGATATCAAAAAAGACCTTGGTGTAAAAGTAGAAGCCAAATATTTAATAGGCGAATATGATATTCTCATTCTTAGCGCCAAAGAAAGCAATGGATTAAAAGAATGGCTAACCAGCAATGGCTATAAAATTCCTTCGGGTGCAGAAGAAGTACTTGATCCATACATCAAAAGCAATCTTAAATTCTTTGTGGTAAAAGTGAATGAGAAAGAAAAACAAAAATTGGCTAACAACTTTTTAAGGCCCATACAAATTCGTTTTAATTCATCCAGGTTTATGCTACCTATCCGGCTGGGTATGGCCAATGCAGATGGTGACCAGGATTTGATTGTATATGCATTTACTGCTAAAGGAAGAATTGAATGTACCAACTATCGAAATGTAAATATTGCAACCGACAAAAACATTCCGCTGTTTGTTCAAAAAAACTTTGCAGCTTTTTACGGCAATGTATTTACACATCAATGGCAAAACGAAAATAAAAATATTGCCATGCTGGAGTATGCCTGGGATCTGAGCTCTAAGAATTTTGTGAAATGTGATCCATGTGTTGCCGCAGCGCCAGATCAGCAGGATCTTGTACAATCAGGTGTGTATTGGCTGCAGAAAGATTGGGAAGATTATTCCGATACAGAGGAAGATTTTGATTACGCCGTTAGCGATAATGTGTATTTCACCAGGCTGCACTTTAGGTACAATCGCAAAAGCTTTCCGCAGGATTTACAATTCCAGGTAACACCTAACAATGAAAACTTCCAGGCAAGGTATATCATCACTCATCCTGCCACCGGTGATCTTAGCTGTACTGAAGGCAAAAGATATTTATGGAAGCTGAAGCAGAGAAGAAAAGAGGAATTGAGAGAACTGGCTACGTTAACAGGAAAAGACATGAACAACTGGCAGCAGGATATTTCAGCTACACCAGAAGAAACCAATGATAATGCGGCACAATACAATACCTTGGCAAAAGGCATTGAAACCAATGAAAACGGTGAAAGAAAAATACCAGCAGGGCTTTTAAGTTTTGCTTTCACACTGGTAGGCGGAGCAGGATTGATGCGATGGAAAGGATTGATATAATTTATGGCTGAGGTAAGTTTGGTTTTAACAGGCCGCTCTTTTTAGGGCGGCCTTCTTATTACTACAGATTGAATTATCTTTTCTGAATAAAAAAGCCGTACATCCTTTCCATTATAAAAGCAAGCAGGTTACGAAGCAGGTAAAAACAGGCTATAAACAAAAGTGCTGTTATTACCCACGCCGTATTGGCAGCTTCTTTTAAGCGTTCAATAATATCAAAATTTGGCTCGGTCATGATCACCTTTATGCAAAGTTACCGTTAAAGCAAAACACGGATATTGATAACCGTTAGTAAAAAAGCTGATTATAAAAAGTATTCAAATCAACTCCTTTCCTTTTAAATGCAGCCCTGTTAATATTGCCAATAAACCCAGGATTAGGTACACTATATGCAGCCAATACACGGAATGAATGAGCATCATCTGCACAATAATCCACAGGCAAAGGATGACCCCTCCTGCTATTGACCAGTTAAATCTCTTCTGATTTTTTTGAATATTGAAAAACAGTGCCATGCAATTCACGCCTCCCACCAGCAATGCCAGCAGTAAACCTGGAACCTGGAAGTCTTTAAATGGAGTACCCTCCAGCAATGCAATGGATAAATTAATCAAGCTGCCATCTGGATATACTACCATTAATAAACCAGACAGTAATGCTGTGAATCCTATAAAACCTGATAAAACAAATAAAAGTGTTTTCATACATGCATATTAAACTGGTATATCATTATGGTCCTTCACCTGGTTCCGGCACTTCATAAGGTGGCGTTTCAAAAGGATCTTCATCTGGAATAATATCCGGCTCTTCATCCGGTAATTGTGGTAATTCAGGCACCCGATCGGGATCAGACTCAATATTTTTGCCCGGTGGAGGCGGAACTTCCACAGGCTGCTTTGGTTGATTTTCTTTCTTAGGCATACAATCTTTTTTTAGTAAAGAAAATGAAACATAGTGAGTACAACCATTGTGCTCATTCGATCCAAAGCAACAATAAATTTTCGGGCTTTAACATGAGCAGGATTAGAAATTCTCTTGATTTTGATCAACAGGTTACGCATCTAACAAAATATACATAACCAAACAGTAATTTAAACTAATATTACGCCATGATCATTGTTATCAGCGTTAACCATTCATATCATTGCCAGAGAAAGTTGAATGATTGACATTGGTGAAATTACAAAACAGTAAGTGTTACCTATATGATCCCGAATATTAAAAAAAATGGGGATGCTTTCACTTCTACTAACAAAATAAAATTGGTAAAAGGGGGCAGGCAATACTTTGATATACTGTTATCCATGATTGGCAATGCACAGGATACCATCCATTTGCAAACCTATATTTTTGATAATGACGAAACGGGGCAATTGGTTGTAACTGCCTTAAAGGAAGCTGCTGCCAGAAAAGTAAAAGTGTTTTTAATGCCTGATGGCTACGCATCACAATCGCTTCATGATGATTTTATTTTAGGTTTAAAACGATCTGGAATTCATTTTAGGTTTTTTGAACCCATTTTTAAAAGCAGGAATTTTTATTTTGGAAGAAGGATGCACCATAAAGTAGTGGTAGTGGATTCCATGTATGCACTGGTAGGTGGTATAAATATTTCCAATCGGTACAATGACATGCCAAAAGCACCGGCCTGGCTTGATTTTGCGCTGTATGCAGAAGGTGAAATTGCTCAGCAACTTTGTGTGTTGTGCTGGAAATCGTGGAAAGGTTATCCCAAAAAAATGCGGCTGACACCCTGCGAAAAACATCCTCCTCATTTTTTTATTCCAAAAGAACATTGCAGCGAAGTGAGAATGCGTCGCAATGACTGGGTAAGGCAAAAGTTTGAAATAGCGGCTACCTATATTGATATGTTTCGCAATGCAAAATCAGAGATCACCATTTTATCCAGTTATTTTTTGCCGGGAAAAATTATCAGGAAAGAACTGGCCATTGCTGCAGCAAGAGGTGTGCATGTTCGTATAATCGCTACCGGTAGTTCTGATGTGGTGCTTTCAAAATATGCAGAGCGATGGCTGTATGATTGGTTACTAAGAAAAGGTGTGCGGCTGTTTGAGTTTCAAAAAAATGTATTGCATGGTAAACTGGCAGTTTGTGATGATGAGTGGATGACCATAGGTTCTTTCAATATCAATAATATCAGTACTTATGCTAGTATCGAACTAAATCTTGATGTGAAGGATGCAGCTTTTACTAAGCAAACACGTATGCTGCTGGATGATATTATCAACAATGATTGCATTGAAATAACTCATGAGCGTCATCTAAAAACAAAAAACATTTTTAAACAATTTGCCCGCTGGGTTTCTTATCAGTTTATAAGAATGCTGTTCTACATTTTTACTTTCTATTTCAAACAGGGTGCTTAATTTCCCTTGATACGCTGAATAAAATTTTGTACTACCTGCCAATCCCACTTAGCAAAGCGGCCACGTTGCACCACGTATTTGTTATCTGCCCCAGGTTTTAAAAAATAATGAAACACAAATTTCTCCCTGGGATTTTGCCAGCCTACTATTTGGCCAAAGCGCAGGTCGTTAAACACCAGTGTATCATTCCATTTTTCCATAGTGTAATGATGCTGGGAAAACCGCAGCAACATTTTTACGTCATCTTCATCTGTTGCTTGCTTTAGCAATGAGTCATTTCTTGGAAAATACTGAAACTTGATTTGCTTCCTGCTGTCAAACATAGAACGGAAACCAACATAATAGCCGCTGTCATTGCCAGTTACTACAAACCAAAGCCAGTTTTGCAGCGGTGCAGGTGTGGTAAAATAATCATCATGCGGAATATGCTGTTCAGCTACAATTTCCTTAACGTCATGATCTATTTTGAATTTATTAAAACTACAATAGGCCAGGTAAGCAAATGGAATAATTACACCAAACTTCCACCAAAATGCCCGTTTACTGCTGTGACTGTTTAACAAGATTAACCATACTAAAGCAATAGCAGGCCAAATAGAAAAGAAAGGATCAGCCACATATACCGCATTAAAGGAATAACGCTGGTGCATAAAAGGTTCAAACCAACCTACTCCATAATTATTAAATCCGTCAATGAATAAATGCACACACACTTCTACTGCAAAAAACAACAGCCATTTTTTTAAGCTGATATTATGTGGCCGGTGAATGGCATTGGCAGTAAATGCAAATGCAGGTACAATCAATAACGCAAACAGCAATGAGTGGGTAATACCCCTATGCGCCAGCAAATTTTCCGCAGGGTTCAACCAAAAGGCCGCAATAAAGTCAATGTCAGGAATACTCTGGGCAAGTGCTCCCCATATCATTGCTTTTTTGCCAAAGCCCTTTTCAAAGAAAGCTTCACCTATGCATGCGCCAAGGGCTATGTGTGTAAGTGAATCCATTCAGGCGGTAATCTATTTATGATGTGCTATAAAGAGCGGTATATCCAAATCCTGCATTAAAATATTGGCCACGCCTGGCCTAAACCACCTTGAAACGGTTCCTCTATGATAAGCCCCCAATACTGCTAATGCCTCCACTGTTGTATTTTTTAAATGGTTTACAATTTCTATTTCAGGATGACCTTTCAGCACACTAAATAAAGCACCGCTATGATGGCGCTTCATAAACTCTTTCAATAAAACACTATCCGGAACATGCAGGTTGCTATTCGCATTTTTTACAGAAACAATCTCAGCAGGTAATTGTTCCAGAACAGGAAATAGATAGCTAAACATTTTAATAGCGTATACGGATACTGGCTCGCCATCATACAGGTATTCAATTTTATTAAAGGGCTTATAGCGATTTGGCAGCAACAATACAGGGCACATTACATCAGTGAGTAAGTCTTTTATAAAACGGGAAGGAACTGCTTCTTCGTAATGCGTTAGTGTTTCTTTTTTATCAATCATCAGCAGGTCTGCATAAATGCTTTCGTGCAGTAGTTCCTGTAATGCAATTTTTTTATCATGGTGAATGCTGTGTTCCACACCGGCATGTCGACAGGCCGTTTCAAAAGATTCTACAGCTGCGGCTCTTTTTTCTTTATCGCTCTGCTCAAATTCTTTTAACCTGTTTTCAGAAACACCTTCGGCAGTTACCAAATCGTAAATCTTATAACTTGTATAGGTGATGTCTTCTAAAAAAACGCCTACCAAATGGGCATGCGCCATCTTTGCTAAATGAACGGCGTATTCTTTAGTACTCTCAGAAAATTTTAAACCGTCAAAAGCTGCTATAAACTTTTTCATACGCTAAGTTTTATGCCGGCTGTACAGGTTACTACTACAGAATGATTAGTGGGCAATAAATACAGGGATTTTATGACTTTGGATAATGTCTGCAACAAAGCTTTTGTGAAACAATCTTGCAATACCTCTCTTGCTAAAAGAACCACTCACTAACACAGCGCTTTTCTTTTCCTGCAGCCAGGTATTAAAATACTTGCCGGGATTGCCATCCAGCTTCAGCAGGCTGAGGTCCCGGAAATGTTTTGCAGCTAATTCCTCCATTAACACTTTGTCCGGGATTTCTTTTTCTTCATCACTCTTCACATATACCAGCATGGTGGTGTTACCTGCTAATTCGGGCAGTAAAGAGGCAAACTGTTTTATTGCATATACAGATGATTCGCTGCCGTCGTAGGCTAAAATATTACTTCTTGGAAAACTATATTTCTCCGGCACCACTATTACCGGGCATTCTACTTCATGTAAGGCATCCTGCAAAAAATCATTTGGCCTGCCACTGCCTACATTTTCATAAAATGATTCGCTGCCAATAATGAGGAGGTCTGCAAAACGTGTTTCCTTTTTTAACCCGGGTAAAACAAGATCACTAAAGTTCCTGTGTACCCGATAGTCTATATTGTTTTGGATACACAATGACTGAAAGTGTTCTATGTTATTGGCTATTTCCTCTGCATCGCTGTTTTCAACTAAGGGAATAAATAATGGCCCGTTTACACCACCGCCATAGCTCCATAAATTAGCATAATCAATCTGTGGTAAAAATACCCCGGTAAGCAGGATGGGTTTGCGTTCATTCAATATCCTTGCGAACTCAAATGCACCCTCAGAAAAATGGGTTCCATCAGAAACCAGCAATATTTTTTTCATAACCATTGTTTTTACAAACCTACCTTTTACCATATCCTGCTAAAATGATAATCGTCAAAATGCATAGTGAGTTCGGTCATAGTAACGTTCCTGATATAAAACGCCAACAATCGGCTAATCTTAAAATAAACTTACAAAATCCTTTACTGTAAAGGGTTATAGGGATTCATTTCTTATACTTCAGATTGCTTATATACACATCAAGTGATGACTATCATTGTATTTTTTGATTATCATCATGTATACCAAATATGTTTAAGTGTACATTAGTATTGGTTCTAAATTTAAAAACAAATTAAAACTTGAGTTATGAAAAACAGCAGTAAAATATTAATTGCACTGGGTGCAGGTGTGGCTTTGGGAGGAATACTGGGTTTATTGTTTGCTCCTGAAAAAGGTTCAGATACCCGTAAAAAAATGGCGGATGCCGGAAAGAAAATGACAGATAATATTAAAGAAACTTTCAACAAAGGCAAAGCAAAATTATCTGACATGAGGGAAGACCTTGTAACAAGATTGGAATCTGTGAATGAAAAAGAGTATGTTTAATAGCTAAAAAAAAAGCAACCATGCAGGAAACCTTTTCAAAAATTGAAGAGCTGTTCGGTCATCTAAGGGAATATATAGATAACAGGATAGCGTACACGAAATTAAGTGCTGCAGAAAAAAGCTCTAAAATTTTTGCTAACCTGGTTGCTGTGTTTGTTTCAATATTAATACTATTCTTCTTCATCGTATTTCTCAGCATTGCACTGGCTTTTGTACTAGCTAAATTAACAGGTGAATATTATTGGGGATTCTTAATAGTGGCTGGTATTTATTTACTTATGGGGCTTATTGTGTGGGCAGCTAAGGAAAAATTATTGCGGCTGCCAATGATGAACGCTATCCTAAAACAATTATTTAAAGAAGAACCGGAAGATGAGGAAGATTAAAAACATACAAGAATTAAAGACGGAGAAAAAAATGCTGGCAAAAAGAAAGGCAGAACTGGAGAAAGCCATTCATTATGATTGGCTGGATGTAAAGAACAGCCTGCAGCCAAAAAATCTTGCCAGCAATCTATTATCTTCTGTCAGGAGCAGTGAAGAAGAATATACCGGCTCTTTTCTATCATCGCTTGCAGCAAGAGCCGCGGGCATTGCTGTTAAAAAAGCCGAGGAAAAATTGTTGAAATGGCTTAAGAGAAGATAAACGCTGATGTAATGTAAAGCCCGTCTACCACTGTTGTGACGGGCTTTACATTAACAATATTTTATAGAAGCCAGTTAAAGCTTTTGTTTTTAAACCGCATCCAATAAGTAAGCCGTTTTAAAGGCGCTTATATGGAAACCGATATACTTAACCAGGAAATACTATTAAATCTTAACAGCAGCTTTTGTAAAAGAGAATGGTGTGAAAAAGAAGCATCTCCCAATCAGCAACCCTTGACTCAAAAAGAGCGGATAAAAAAGATGTGTTGGGATGGCCTGCTCAGCGAAATGCTTCCGGAGATTGCTATCCAGGTAAACAATAAACCGCTTGTGTTATGGGAAGTATTTGAAACAAGCCAGCTACTGCATTTACGTCTTGGTCAATATGAAGACCTGAGCGAAGCCGTTTATTCATTAAATCCCTATAAAATATTGTATGATTTTAACTGCAATTAAGCAGGCTATTGTCACCTGCTTTTTTCCATCAATTGAGCTTTATAACGGGCAATGGTATTTTGTGCCTCTATTAATTGTAATTTGAGCGCATGCACTTCGGGTTGTTTGGCTTCCAGCAACGCTTCTGTTTCTTCATAGCTTTTCTGCATCAGCAAAATATCGCTGTCCATTTGCTTTATGATCTTTTCTGCATTTTGCAGTTTTTGTGTAAGATCCAGTTCCACTGCCATTTTACTTTGGTGTACCACGGCCAATTCTTTCTGCAGTGTTTCTTTCATCAGCTTTTCACTTTCTAAAAAACCCTGTGAACTTTTTAACTCTTTCTGAACTTTGCTCTGCCGGGTATAGCCAATCAGCCAGGCAATAATAAACCCGGCGATAAAAGCTAAAGCAATATAAATGATGTCCAGCATGCTTTTCATTTATTTTCGGCTGCAAAATATTTCATTTACACCTAAATACGTCCAAATGCAGCCACTTTTATAGAATGGTGAATAAGATGATTTGAAAAATCTGTGATCAGTACAACTTGATGTAACCAAAACTTCGGCCAAAAACAAGCAGCAGCAACGGTATTATTTGTTAACTTTCACAAAGCTACAAAAGCTATACATTAATGGATATCGCTATTTATTTTGAAGAAGCCGCACAGGTATCAGTAGCCTTTATAATGGGCGCTATTATTGGAATTGAGAGAGAGTTTAGAAGCAAGCCGGCCGGTTTTAGAACCATGATCCTTATTTCAGTTGGCTCCTGCCTTTATACCATTCTTTCCCGTGAAAGCAATACGGTAAGCCCGGATAGGATTGCCAGCAATATCGTTACAGGCATAGGTTTTATTGGCGCAGGCGTAATTTTTAAAGAAGGTATTTCTGTAAATGGGCTTACTACCGCAGCCCTTATCTGGATCACTGCTGCATTGGGTATGGCTATTGGTTATCACAATTATCCGCTGGCAATAGTAGTTACTTCCATGGTAGTGGCTGCCTTATTTATTTTGGAGCCGGTACAGCGTTTTATCAACAACCTGCATAAAGTAAAAGATTACCGCATAAAAACCACCCAGCTTGGTGAGCAATTTAAAAAAGATCTTGAGCTTTTCTTTGCAGCCCATGACATGACGTTTCGCTGTATGAAAGTGATTAAAGAAAATCATGATGCAATTTATCTCTACCGCATCAGCTCACCCAACCACAATTATGATGCAGTGAACCAGTTTTTATTACAGCATGCAGATGTGCATAGTTTTGATGTTTAAATAATACATCTACAGATAGCCTATTTGGTCCAGAGTCTGCTGCCGTTGGGCTATGAAAAAAATATATTTACTTTTGCTCCCGGTAAATTCCATGCACCATGAACCTTCAAAGAGTAGACACAGTAGAAAACATTACTGGCCAACAATTTAAAAGCCAATACTATGATGCCATGAAGCCACTGGTGATTAAGGACCTGGCTAAACAATGGCCGGCTTATCAAAAATGGGACTGGGATTATTTTACCGAAGCAGTAGGTGACAAAGAAGTAGGTGTTTATAATAATGTAAAGAGCGATGCTTATACCCCTATTAATACTGCAGATGCTTACATGAAGTTTGGCGACTACCTGCAGCAGGTAAAAAAGGGGCCTCTTGAACTAAGGATTTTTCTCTTCAATATTTTTCAGCATGCGCCACAGTTGGTAAATGATTTTACCTGGCCCGATCATTTAATGAAAGGCTTTGTGAAAAAATATCCCATGTTATTTGTTGGTGGGGAGGGTTCCATCACACACATGCATTTTGATATTGACATGAGCCATATACTTCATACACAGTTTGCAGGCAGAAAAAAAGTGCTGCTCTTCCCTTTTGAAGAGCAACATAAGTTGTATCGCAAGCCATGGGAAGTACTGAGTATGGCCAATTTTGCAGGATATGATAAGCAATTTGATTACCAAAACTTTCCGGCAGTTAAATTGGCAAAGGGCTACGAGGTGATACTTGAACATGGAGATACTTTGTTTATGCCGGCTGGTTACTGGCATCATATGGAATATATTGACAGCGGATTTGCCATGAGTTTACGTGCCATGCAAAGTAGCCTGGGCGGAAAACTTACGGGTGTTTGGAATCTTTTTGGCATGAGAGGTATTGATACGTTGATGAAAAAAACCACGCCAAAATGGTGGTATGAGCGCAAAAAAATACAGGTGTATAAACTGGCTCAGCAGGAAATTGCTGCACAATAAAACCATTGATAAAAAAAATTTAGGTTAATCTCGTAAATATTTTATATTTACATTTCCAACTGCTGTTAAGGCAGCATCCCATATTAGTGAAAGCCCCCAATAATCTCCAATCTTCTACTGATAAATCCTGGTTTTTATTATTAATTAATGTGATTTAATATATATAAATCTCAACTTTTTTTCTTGTGGTTTCAGAGGTAAGCAAGGCCGGAGATTTTTATCTCTGGCCAATTTTTTTTAACCCTCAACTGGGCAATCATGTTAATTGCAGTAAGTAATGGCTAACAATAATAAGATAGATCTCAACCTATCTTTAGTTTTATCTTTTCTTTAGCTTTTGTGTGCAGGGTTTATTTATAATTTGCTCCCTGTAATTATTTACTGAATACTGCCGATGAATTAAGCTTTACTTTCTTTAAAAAACCGTGTACCAAACTGCTGCATGAGCATTTTTTAAAACCAAAAATAGCATCATGCCCGATAGTCTAAAGAAAGTAATGATGGCAGTATTTATATTTACTGCAGCTTCTGCAAGTGCACAGATTAAATCTTCTTACAAATGGATGATTGGTGTAAACGGTGGTATCATGATTTACCAGGGTGATCTTACGCCTTCCACTTTCGGATCCTACAAAACACCTTCCGCTACTTTTGGCATTCATCTTTCAAGAATACTGAATCCTTATTTCGCCATCCGTGGTAACCTGGTTTTTGGCAGGCTAAAAGGAGATGATTGCGCATATGCCAATCCTTCGTGGAGGCGTGCCCGTAACCTTCAATTTTCATCACCTGTTTCAGAGCTTTCTGCACAAGTGGTTTGGAATCCATTTGGTAATAACAGTAATGAAATTGGTCAGCTTATCACACCCTATTTTTTTGCAGGAATTGGCTATAGTAATCTTAGTGTTAAAAGAGATTACAGCAGACTTGATACTACTGTGTTTAATTACAAAACGGCTCAATCAACAGGCTTAAAGCAGGACATTATTCGCCGGCCACCGGGAAGTGTTTTGGTACTGCCTGTTGGCGCTGGTTTATCATTCTATCTATCACCTAAATTTTCCCTCACTTTTGAAACAAGCTTAAGGTACACATTCAACGATTATATTGATGGATTTAGCTACGCCGGAAATCCAAAAACAAACGATTATTATCATACAAACACTATTGGCCTTGTTTACCGTTTCGGGAAAACAGACCCCTATGAATGCCCAAAGATGAAGTATTAATCAATGGAGGCTATGATTCAGGAAATCAATCATCGGTTTCATAGCCTCAAATGTTTTGGCAATTTCTTTTACCAGGTTTTTATTGAGTAAGTCAGCATCACCGATTGGTCGCTCAACTAAAAAGCTTTTCATCTTTAAATATTCAATGGCTGGGTTATCATCTGCATAACCTTTGGGTGGCCTTGAAAGCACCTCTATTCCATCCACTTTGTTGAAATACTTTTTAAAGGTCTTGTCGCTTACAATCTTTTTCCATTCATCAAAATTGTAATCAATCTCCTGTCTCACTTTGGCCAGTTCTGGTGGCATAGGCATGTATAAACCGCCTGCAGCAAAGCTTTGGCCGGGTTCAAAATGAAAATAATAGCCAGGTAAACTTACTTTTTTACCCCCTGCATTAATAGATGCGCCCATGTTTGTTTTATATGGGCTTTTATCCTTACTAAAGCGAATATCACGGTTGATCCGGAACATACAGTCTTTGGGCTGAAGGTTTGCAATGGATGCATCAAATTTTGCAGTGGCAGCAATCAACGCTTCTACTAATGCGGTAAAATCTGCTTTAGTGCTTTCATAAAATTTCCTATTAGCATCAAACCATGCCTTATTATTATTTTTCTTCAGCTCTTTAAGAAACTTTATACTTGAAGCCTGTAACATTTGTCCTGATTGAATGATGAAGACACAAATTAAAAAAAGGAACCGTTTTTACAAGTTCCTTTTCTTTTATCGGCAGTTTTCGTTTTTATTTTACATGGCCCCAGTTTTCACCGCTCTTAATACGGAACAATGTCATCTCACTTACCTTATACTTCTCTGCCATTTGCTTGTAAGTAAGTTTGCGCTTGGGACTGTTGATGGCGTCTTTAATGCTTTTCACTTTTGCTGCAGTTAATTTAAGACCAACTGTTTTGCTGGCCTGCACTTTTTTGTAAGCAACTTTATGTGGGCTGTTTTGCTGGTGTTCACTCATTTCTTCCAGGCTTGTCCACTTTAAATTGGTGTGATTATTGTCTTCTTTCCTATGATTGATATGAATCACATACTTGTGTTTAGGAGATTTTTTCTTGCAGAATAGTTTTGCAATTTCCCTGTGCAGGTAGATAGTACCGTTACCGCCATCTAAGTGCAGATTTAAAGTGCGATACCCGGAAGTTAAAGATCCTTTTAAAATTTTACCATCTTCATACAAATCTTTTGTGTAACTGGCAGCCCTGCCGGCGGAAGAAACCGCATATTTTCTACGGCTGTTTGTATGGCCCCCAATTTTGAGTTGCTTCCAGGTTTCTCCTGCTGATTTGGTAATCATAAAATTGATTTTAGTGAGAGGTGATTTTTAGATGACAAGCGATTTTTAAAGTTTTGATGTTGGTTTCTTTGTCAAGCGATATAAATATAAAAATTATTTTTACTACACACCCAATAATTTTATAAAATCTTCTTCTGATATAATTTTTATAGAAGTAATCTTCTTCGCTTTCTCCAGCTTGCTGCCTGCATCTTCACCCACCACCAGGTAATTCAATTTACTGCTTACGCCACTTACTATCTTGCCTCCATTCTTTTCCACCAGTTCTTCCGCTTCACTTCTTTTTAGCCTATTAAGTGTGCCGGTAAAAAGGAATGTCTGCCCGGCTAAACTATCACTTTCGGCTACCTGCTTTTTTTGATTGACCAATGAAACGCCCAACTGCTCCAGCTTTTCAAGCATTATAAGATTGGACTCATCATTAAAAAAACGATAAATGCTATTAGCTACTTTCACACCAATATCTTCCATCTGCTGCAACTGCTCTTCACTATAGTTCTTATAATCAAGCAGGTGATGAATACCATTCGCCAGTGTTTTTGCGGTGGTTTCTCCTACATAGCGAATACCCAATCCATAAATCAAACGGTGCAATGGTTGCCTTTTAGAAGCTTCAATAGCGGCAGTTAGATTATCAATTGATTTCTTACCAAAGCCTTCCATCTTGCTTATAACATTAAAATCCATGGTATAGATGCCTGGTACATCTTTCAATAAACCTTCTGCATAAAACTTTCTTACATTGGCTTCACCAAAGCTTTTGATATCCATTGCATCCTTGCTTACAAAGTGGATGATCCTTTCTACCACCTGTGCTTCGCAATTGATATTAACACAGCGCCACACTGCTTCTTCTTCCGGTTTAAATAACTGGTGATGGCATACAGGACAACGGGTTGGATACTTGATCGGCACTTCATTTCCCTGCCTCAGTTCAGGAAAAGATTTTACGATCTGCGGTATCACATCACCGCTGCGTTCAATAAGGATGGTATCACCCAGCAATAAATCTTTTTCCTTAATATAATCTTCATTGTGAATGGAGATACTCGATACTGTTACCCCTCCTACCTGCACTGGTTCTATCTTAGCAACAGGCGTTACAGCGCCTGTTCTGCCTACCTGGAATTCTACACCCATTAATTTACTGGTGGCCTGTCTTGCTTTAAACTTATATGCAATGGCCCATCTTGGGTGATGGCTCGTCATACCAAGTCTTTCCTGCAATGCAAGATCATTCACTTTTATTACCATGCCATCTATTTCATAAGGCAGATCGTCTCTCTTTGCTTCAAATTCATTGATGTAAGCAATCACTTTATCAATACCCTTCACCACTTTCATTTCATTCTTGGGACTCCTGAAACCCAGGTTCCACAGCATCTCCAGCATGCCACTATGCGTTTCCGGCGGCGCTTCATTTTTTGCATGATGTGGGCCTGCGTTGATAAAACTCACATGGTATAAAAATGCCTCCAGGTTTCTTCTGCCCACTTCTGCTGTATCTTTTATTCTTAAACTGCCTGCTGCTGCATTCCTGGGATTAGCCAACGGCGGCAGCCCCTCCTCCATCAGCTTTTGATTGTACGCTTTAAAATTATTTTTGTTGATCAATACCTCTCCTCTTATTTCAATCTGGTCAATGCCATATTCACTAAACTTTGCTGAAAGCGGTAATGATTTTATTTTTTTTGAATTGGTAGTGATGTCATCACCTGTTACACCATCACCTCTTGTTGCAGACCTGTTTAAAAAATCACTATCGTAAATAACAGAGATGCTGGCTCCATCAAACTTTGGTTCTACACAAT
Organism: uncultured Ferruginibacter sp.; assembly: GCA_964505135.1. Lineage (GTDB taxonomy): Bacteria > Bacteroidota > Bacteroidia > Chitinophagales > Chitinophagaceae > Ferruginibacter. The sequence goes on along the minus strand of CAZDHQ010000008.1, from coordinate 2,228 downwards.
ACTCCACCACATCCAGTTTTGATAATTCCCTTGCTTTTCTATCCCAGTCAATCAAATCATCTGCATTGTAACTATTCTCCAGCGACAGCATGGGAACTAAATGGTCCACCTTTGGAAAATCTTTTACCAGTGCAGGTCCCACTCTTTGTGTAGGTGAGTCAGGCGTTATTAAAGAGGGGGCATCTTTTTCTGTTTTCTCCAGCAGCTTATACAGCTTGTCATATTCACTGTCGCTAATCAGCGGATCATTTTGAACATAATAACGGTATTCATGAAATCTTAAAATGTCTCGCAGTTCTTTGATATTTTTTTCTGCCTGTTGTTTGATTTGATCTGAATCAATTGCGGCAAGCCATTTTTTTGTGTGTTGCTGCAGTTCGATTGTTTGTTGAGGATTATACATATAGCTGCCTGTTGGATCAAAGATAAATGATGAATACAGCAATTATAGTACTTTTAGAAAAACAATTGAGTATGATTTTTTTTAAGCGTTTGATTTTACCCTACTTGTTACCGGTAGTTTCCTTTTTGTTTGTTTTTAGTTCCTGCAAGTTCAGGCAAAAAGTTTCCATAGTAGTTCATCATGCTGTTATTTATACAGCAGATACTTCTTTTTCTGTGAAAGAAGCAATGGCCATAAGGGATGGAAAAATTATTGCCACCGGTACCAATGAAGATATACTGAAACTGTATGAATCAGACAGCATGATTGATCTTGGCGGCAAGGCCGTTTTCCCCGGATTTATTGATGCACATTGTCATTTTATTGGCTATGCCACTGATTTATGGAAATGTGATTTAACAGGCACGCAATCTTATGATGAGATCATTCAAAAATTAAAACAATATGCATCCACTTCTACCACTGAATGGATCTATGGAAGAGGCTGGGATCAAAATGACTGGCAAGTAAAAGAGTTTCCCACAAAAGAAAAATTGGATTCATTGTTTCCAAACAAGCCGGTGTTTCTGGTAAGGGTGGATGGACATGCTGCACTGGCCAATCAAAAAGCACTGGACATTGCAGCAGTAAATACAGCAACCAAAATTGAAGGTGGAAGCATTGAACAAAAAGACGGAAAACTCACCGGCATTTTAATTGACAATGCCATGGGCTTGGTAGGGTCAAAGATTCCTGACATCAGTGATGATTTAGCCAAACAATATTTGATGCAGGCACAGCAAACCTGTTTTGGTTTTGGCTTAACGGGTGTGCATGATTGCGGTATCAGCCAGCATGAAATTGATCTAATAGATCGGGAACAAAAAGCAGGCAAACTAAAGATGAAGGTGTTTGCATTGCTCAGCGACAATAAAAAAAACCTGGACGATTGGACAAAAAGGGAACCGTATAAAACAGATCGCTTACATGTAGGCGGCTTTAAAGTATATGCTGATGGTGCATTGGGTTCAAGAGGTGCCTGCCTGTTGCAGCCTTATCATGACAGGCCCAACTGGAGTGGCTTTTTATTAAATGATATCAATCATTTTAAAGAAGTAGCGCATTTACTCATCAATACAAAATACCAAATGTGTACACATGCCATTGGTGACAGTGGCAATAGGGTTATTTTAAATGCGTACGCTGAAGTATTAAAAGGAAAGAATGACAGGAGATGGCGCATTGAACATGCACAGGTAGTTAATCAAAATGACTTTGCATTGTTTGGCAACAACAGCATCATCCCCAGTGTGCAGCCAACACATGCCACCAGTGATATGTATTGGGCCAAAGACAGGCTGGGTGACGAGAGAGTAAAAGGTGCGTATGCTTATAAACAACTGCTCAATCAAAATGGCTGGATTCCATTGGGAACAGATTTTCCCGTGGAAGATATTGATCCATTCAAAACATTTTTTGCAGCTGTTGTAAGAAAAGATGCTGCAGGTTTTCCTGCCGGCGGTTTTCAAACAGAAAATGCATTGACCAGGAAAGAAGCCATTATGGGCATGACGATATGGGCCGCTAAAGCTGCTTTTGAAGAAAATGAAAAAGGAAGTTTGGAAACAGGCAAGGCCGCAGACTTTATTATTTTGGATAATGACCTGATGAAAATTCCCGAAGACCAGATTCTAAAAACGAAAGTGCTGAGTACATTCATTAACGGCGAAAGAGTTTTCACTTCAGGCAAATAATTGAAAGTGGATGCATTTCAAATTATTGCAAGGGTTGCCAACCTTTTTAAAAACTGTTCTTATTCTGCAAATGCTTTCGAAAGATTGGCAAC